>NZ_JBEZKJ010000112.1:0-23968 GCF_040651675.1 Streptomyces sp. NPDC048415
GGTGCTCCCTCAAGCACCGGCGCCCACTCACCCCTGCCCGAGGTGGTCTTGATGAACTTTCTGTTCAGTTATCAGGGAACGAGGATGAGGCGGATCGGGTCGCCGATCTTGTTCTCCAGCCGGTTGACCGCGTCGGCGGCCTCTGCGAGCGGGATGTGGTCGGTGATGGAGGGGGCCAGGTCGAGACGGCCGACCTCGGCCAGCCGGACCAGCTCGGTGACGGACTCGGGGCTGCCGCCGTAGTGGCCACGCACCTGCTTGCCCAGGTAGTTGAAGGTCAGACCCTCGGTGATGGTGAGGGGCCTGGGGCTGATGCCGACCAAGATGAGGACTCCGCCCATGCCGAGTGCGGCGGCGGCCTGCTCGCGGACCGCCGGCACGCCGGCGCAGTCGAAGGCGAAGTCGAGGCCTCGTCCAGCGGTGGCCGCGCGGACCTGGTCGGCGAAGTCGGGGGCAGCCGGGTCGAGGGCGAAATCCGCGCCGAAGGCCAGGGCGCGTTCCCGGGCGCTGGGCAGCGGGTCGACGGCGATGATCGGTGCGGCGCCGGCCAGGCGGGCGAGGCGTACGTTGTGGGCGCCGACTCCGCCCACGCCCCAGACGCCGACGGACTGGGCGGGGCGTACTCCGGCGGTGGTGACGACGGCGGCGTAGGGGGTGGAGACCGCGTCGGGGATGATCGCGGCCTGGTCGAAGGGGAGGGTGTCCGGGATGGGGATGAGGGTGTCCTCGCGGGCGAGGGTGTACTGGGCCCAGCCGCCGTCGTAGTCGATGCCGGCGGTGAGCATCTGGGTGCAGGGGCGGCGGCGCACGCAGCCGGCGCACTGGCCGCAGGTCTTGCCAGCCTCTAGGGTGACACGGGTGCCGACGGTCAAACCGCGCTTGAGGTCGGGGCCGAGGGTGTGGATCACACCGGAGACCTCATGCCCGACGGTGACCGTGTCGGAGGTGGCGAACAGCGGGACGAGGGAGCCGTCGATCAAGTGGACGTCCGAGAGGCAGACGCCGGCGGCCTTGACCTCGATGAGGACCTCGCCCGGACCGGGCACGGGGACGGGGACCTCCTCCACAGCGAACTTCTTGCTGTCCAGGTGGAAACGTCCGGCGAGCATGGTGTCCATGGTGCTCTGCTTTCTGTGAGCGGCACTCCCGGCGGTTCGGGCCGATGGGTGCCGTGTGGTGCCTCGTGGGTGGGTGGTGGCCGGGAGGAGTGCGGGTATCAGGACGACCGCACGCCTCCCGGCGTCTGAGGGTCAGGCGAAGACGTCCTGCTGGTAGCGCTCGTCCGCTTCCAGTTGGGCGAGCCACTGCTGGGCGGCCTCGTCGTCGCTGCCGGTGTGCTTGCGGTAGATGGCGGCGAGCGCCTCGCGCACGGCGGGTGCCATGCGGCGGCCGTCACCGCAGACGTACAGGTACGCGCCATCCTGGATGGCCTGCCACACGGTGTCGGCGGCGCCTGCGATGGCGTCCTGGACGAACCGGGCCGGGTGGCCGGTCACCGCGGAGAAGGCGGTGTGCACCTGGGCGATCCCGGCCTGCTCCCAGTCCTGCATCTCCTGCCGGTAGAAGTAGTCGTGCTCCGGGTGGCGGCAGCCGACGAAGACCTGGGACAGGCCCACCTGGGTGCCATTCGCGTGCTGGTGGGCACGCTCCTCCAGGAAGCCGCGCAGCGGCGCGATGCCGGTGCCGGGGCCGATGAGGAGCAGCGGCGTGGCGGGGTCGGCCGGCGGCGCGAACGTCGGGGAGGGCACGCGCACGTAGCCGTAGAAGACGTCACCGGGATTGAGGCCTGCGATGTAGGAGGAGCAGGTGCCGCGGTACCGGCCGTCGCCGGACAGGGCCGGGCCTTCCAGCAGACCGACGGTCAGCCGCACGTGCCGGGGATTGGCCAGCGGGGAGGAGGAGATGGAGTAGAAGCGGGGGCGGATCGGGCCCAACATGTCCAGGAAGACCGCCAGCGGCAGTTCGACCGCGGGGAAGCGCTCCAGCAGGTTGAGCACGGAGACGCGCTTGCCCAGGACCTCGGTCTGGTAGCGCTCCTCGGCCTCGGCGGTGTCGGCCGTGTAGGCCTCCAGCTGCGGCCGGGTCCACGGGCACTCGGTGTGCCCAGCCAGCGTCTGTACCTGCGAACGGGTGGCCACGTCCTGCAGCTCCACGAACTCGGTGAACAGCAGACCCGCGGTGACGGGCGTGCCCACCGGGAGGTGCGTGCGGCCGCCGGCGGGCTGGTCCAGACGCAGGACCTGGTCGCGGTCGACGCCGAGCCGCGCGAGGGCGCGGTTGACCAGCGCGGGCTCGTTCTTGGCGAAGACGGCCAGGTGGTTGCCGGTGTCATAGGTGACACCGTCGGGGAGTTCGATGGTGATGGACTTCGCGGCCGGGCGCGGCGGCTCGATGCTGAAGTCCCACAGCCCGGTCGCGTCGCTGACCAGCTCCTCGTTGGCGACCACGGTGAGGGGGTAGGCCTGCTCGGAGACGATCGCGGGACGCACCTCCGCCTCGGTCAGCAGCTGCACCTCGAAGCGCGGCCCGGTGGTTTCAGAGGTGTCGGCGGCGTACTCCTCGGCCAGGGTGGTCCACAGGGTGTCCATCCAGCGGGTGGCCATGCCGTCGAAGTCACCGGCGGCGTCCGCGATGCCGCGCTCGATGACGCGGGTGGCGCCGGCGGCCAGCAGGCCTGCCTCGATCCGCTTGGGGAAGCCCTGGTAGGTGGCCACCCACTGGGTGTTGCCGGCACCCAGCAGCGCGAACCGCACGTTGGACAGCGAGCCCTCCGGGAGTCCGGTGGCGAGCAGGTCGTCGAAACGCTGCGCGTTGTCCGGGGCCTTGCCGTTGTAGCTGGAGGCCACGACGACGAGCAGGCCCTCGGTGGGCAGGTTGTCGCCCAGCTCATCCAGGCCGACCAAGGTGGTGCCGAATCCGGAGCGCTCACCGCGGTCGGCGATGGTGCGCGCCAGGTCCTCGCACGAGCCAAGGCTGGAGCCGTAGGCGACGGTCAGGTTCACCCCGACACCACTGACCGCGGCCTGCGCCCGCGTGTCGTCGCTCTGCAGGTCCACTGCGCCGAACACGGTCCGCTCATGCTCCTGACGGGCCCGCACGTTCAGTTCGAAGCCGCCGGGCTTGCGCGTCAGCGCCTCCTTGACGTCCATCTTGTAGTCGTCGGTGTCGGCGAACTTGAACTTCTGCAGCACCAGCGCGAGGGCCAGACGGGCCTCGGTGAGCGCGAACTGCCGGCCGATGCAGGCACGCACGCCGTTGCCGAACGGCTTGTAGGCGTGCGGGTGTTGGTTGACCCGGTTCTCCGGCAGCCACCGGTTGATGTCGAACTCCTCCGGCCGCTCCCACGCCTTGGGGTGGGTGTGCAGCGGACCCTCAAGGATGTTGACCCGCGCTCCCTTCTTCAGCCCGTAGCAGCCGCCGATGACGGTGTCCTCCAGCGGGGACTTGCCGATCATCGGGATGGGCGCCCACAGGCGCAGGGTCTCCTCCAGGATCCGCGGGATCACGTCCATCTGCATGATCGTGTCGTAGTCCGGGACCGTGTCACCCGGCAGCAGCCGGTCCACCTCGGCGTAGGCCTGGGCCAGGATGTGCGGGTTGCGCATCAGCGAGTACGTGGCGAACGACAGCAGACCACTGGTGGTCTCGTGACCAGCAATCAGGAACGTCACCACCTGGTCACGGACGTTGTCGTCGTCCAGCCCCTTGCCGGTCTCCGGGTCCGTGGCCTCCAGCATCAGGCCCAGCAGGTCGTCCTCACCCGTGCCCTTCCCGTCACGGCGCTCCTTGATCACACTCTCGACCAGGTCCCGCATCAGCCGGATGTTCTCGCGGTACTTCTTGTCATCGGCCTTGCGCATCTTGGTCATCATCGGCAGCTCCTGCGAGCGCCGCAGCGACTCCACCAGCGCCTGCAGCAGCGCGTTGAGGAAGGGGTGCAGATCCTCCTTGGCGAAGGAGTCGAACCGGTAACCGAAACCCGACAGGGCGATGGTGTCCAGGGTCAGCCGGGTGTAGTCGTCCGTGATGTTGACCGGCTGGCCCTCCTTACGCTCCCACTTGCCCACCAGGTTCTGGGCGATCTCCAGCATCTGCCCGAAGTAGCCCTTCATCGCCCGCTGGCTGAAGGCCGGGAGGAGGACTCGGTGCGCCATGCCCCATTCCTCTTCGTGCTGGTGGGCCGTGAACAGGCCGGCTCCCGCGTAGTCCCGGACATGGGCCAGCGGCGTCTTGTCGATCTGCTTGAAGAACCGCGTCTCGTCGCAGACCTCGGCCACCAGGTCCGGGTCCCAGACGAAGACCTGCTCGATGCCGGCGATCTCCATGCCGTAGAGCCCCTCGGGGAACTGCTTGGACAGCTTGCCGAAGTACTCCACCGGGTTGGTGCTGGGGATCTGCGGCGTGTGGCCGAAGAGCGGGACCCCCCGCGGAGACCGGATGGGCCGCAGATCGGTCTCGGGCTGTGTGGTCATGACTGGCTCCTTCAAGGGGAAAGGCGGGCAAGGGTGCCATTCGGTGTGGCGGGGCGCCGGTACAGCAGCACCCGGTTTCCATACGCTGTATGCCTACAGAGATACCATACGACGTATGGAAACTCAATCGGCAGACCTGGGGTCCAGAAACAGGAATGTTCGGCTCATCAGGGGCGGCGTCGCTCGCGCAGCGGGGTCGCATCAAGATCAGGCGCTTCCCAACGCGCTCCCGGCTGGAGGAAGCGAGGGGCAAGGCCGGTCGCCCTCAGCCGGCGGCTTGACCGGGCTTCTCCTGGCGTGTGCGACCCATGGAGGACATCTGCGGTCCGCGACGGCGGCCGCGGCGACATCCCGGTGAGCAGCCAATCCCCCTGCCGGCCAGTACGCATCGCGGCGGTCGGGTCTGCACCCATGCGTGTTGGCGGCTGGCGGCAGCGCAGAGAAGCAGGCGCGTGTGCCGCCTCGCGGCGACGCCTCTACGCCTCTATGCCGCGCTCGATCGGTCCGGCGTCAGTCCGTGAGATCGGGCCAGGCGGGTGCGCCAGGGTCTCCTCGGCAGGGCATACCTGCGATCTGCTGCCGCAGGCGAGCACACCAGAGAAGGGGGCGGCGGCCGACACGCCTCGCCTGGTTCTATGCCTGCACGCGTCAGGCGGCAGTGCGCTGAGGCCGCTGCTATAGCGTCTTGCTGCACTCCTCGAGCGCAGCTTCCAGTCGAGCCCTTTTCCTGTCCAAGGCGCGCCTTGGCGACCTCGTCGCCCACCAAGGCCAACCAGTCCGGGACTGTCCGCGAAGCCGGAGGAACGGGTGGCTGAAAACGGCGCCACTGCCCTCCACATTGGCGAAGGCTGGTACCGTACACCGTATGGCGACTGACCGGAAGCCCCCTCGGGGCACGAGAAAGAGGGACGTACCGCTCACCAAGGACGGCATCTACGCCATGGCGTTGCAGCTCATCGACGCCGACGGGGTCGAGGCGCTCACCATGCGCAAACTCGCGACCTCGCTCGATGCGAACCCGATGTCGCTGTACCACCACGTGCCGAACAAGGACGCCGTGCTGCGCGGCGTGGCCCACCGGGTCGGTTCACAGTTCAGCGCGGAGGAGCGGGGAGACATCCCCTGGCAGGACCGACTGCGTGAACTGGCCCGGGACTTCCGCGAACTGTCGCACCGTCACCCGAAACTGATGGGGTATTCGTTCACGCGCCCCGACTATGTGCAGCCGGAGGACCCCTTCTGGCAGGCGCTGATCGACATCCTGGCCACCGCGAAACTGCCCGAGGAGCAGATTCCGCGCGTCGCCGCGACCCTGGTCGGTGTGTTCACAGGTTTGCTGCTCAGCGAACTGAACGGGGCACTGCAGCGGTGGGCCACTCTGCCACCGGCACCGTCGGGCCCCGACGAGGAAGAAGCACCCCCGCCCTCCAAGGACGTGATCGACACCATGTTCAACTCCACGCTGGACGCCGCGGTCGCCGGAGTGGAGAACCATGTGACACGAGCCCGAGAGAGGGTGTGACGAAAGCGAAACGGCTCCGGTGGGGCGGTGCGCGGTCCGGCGGCGTCCACGCCGGGCTGGCCTGGTGTCGCCGCGACAACGAAGGGCCATAGTGGAGGCAGGAGCATAGAGAGGCCGCTGCGATGTCCGGAGCGCCGACACAGCACACGTCAGCCCGGTACCTGCCGATCGCCGAGCACGGCCTGATCGGGGATCTGCGCACAGCGGCCCTGGTGGGTAACGACGGGACCATCGACTGGTATTGCTGCCCGCCCCTTCGACTCCCCTAGCGTGTTCGCCGCCATCCGGGACGCGGACCTGGGCGGGGCGTTCGCTTCGGCTACAGCGCCCAACCCCACACCCTGCGGATACTGGAGGGCGCCCCTCTGTTCGCTTCAGAGGCGCTGACGCCTGACCGCGACGGTGCCGCTCGAGTCCGACGGGAAAGACGTACGGACCGAGTTCACGCTGTCCCAGCGCGACACGGCGGTCTTCGCGCTCGAGCGGGTCACCGACGAGACTCCGCCGCGCGGCTGCCCGCACGCCGAGGCCGAGCGGGAGTTCACCGCCACGGTCGCCTGCTGGCTCGCCGATGACGCTCAGGAGCGGTTGCTGCCTGTAGTCGCTCCGGATCAGGTGTCGGCGCACGCCGTCCCACACACGGTGGGGTCGGGGACGCCGTGGATCAGAACTGCAGGCATGACTGAACAAAAACAGCATGTCTGGGCTTTTGACCCCTCACTGCTCTTTCGGCTCGAAACCGGCCGCCATATCCGAGATGGGATTCCCCGGGGACTCTCCTTCGCAGCGTGCGGCCGGTGGGCGGAGTTGACGGGGGATACGTCCGGACGCGCGCAAGGAGTTCTGCGGGGGCTGGCCGTCGCGCTCACCGGCGTGATCGGCTGTGAGCCGGCTTTCCAGGCCGCTGATGATCGTGTCCAGCACCAGGCGGAACATCCGGTCCTCGCCAAAGCCCTCGTTCGTCGGCCCACCCTCGCCGAAGGCGGGTGTGGTGGGCTGGAGGTTCGACCACCGGTGGAGCGCGCCGTTGAGCTCGGCGATCATCACGCCGATGACAACGGCGCACACGAGCGCGGCGAGCTGCGGGATCTCCGCCTGCGGCACCCCTGCGGCGTCCAGTACGGCGGTGAGCGCGACCCAGAAGGGATCTTCGGGCTGGATGAAGTCCGGCTGGCCGAACGAGTAGGCCATGAGGTTGGGGTGGCGGTGTGCCAACGTCCGGAAATCCGTGGCAAGTAGGCGCATGCGCTCCTGCCAGGGAGCGTCCTCCAGTGTCACGGTGCGGAACCGGGCGCCGACCATTCTCGCCACGCCACGCAGCAATGCTTCCTTGTTCGGCACGTGGTGGTACAGCGACATTGGGTTCGCGTCCAGCGCGGCGGCGAGTTTGCGCATCGTGAGCGCCTCGACCCCGTCCGCATCGATGAGCCGCAGGGCGGAGGTGCAGATCCCTGCCTCGGTCAGAGGCACATCCCTCTTCCGAGTACCTCTAGGGACACGCTTCGCTCTTTCCATACGATGTATGTTATCAAGCCGGAGGCCAGCGAGGGGGACTCGCCGCCCGTGGCGGCGATCACTCCTGCGGACCTACGTACGGCACCCGAACGGGCGGGACGGGCCGTGGCTCCTGTCGCTGGAGGTCGCCAGCGGCCCGTGGTCGGGCGGGCTCAATCTGCGGCGCATGAGGAGGCACCCATCACATCCGGGAAGGCCCTCTCCACGCGGCCGCTGCAGATGCGCAGTGTGCTGCGGGTGGGCCGGGCGGCCGACCCGGGGCCGACCTGACGGTGTACACCGTCGGCGGATCCATCTGCGCGCCCTCCGGGAGACAGCCCGCCCTAAGCCACCTCGAGCTCACCCTTGCCGCTGGTTCGCTCGCCTGGATGGTGTGCATCGTCTTCGGTCTCGTACCGGTCCCGGGAACCGCAGCGTCTGGCGGTTGGCAGGGCCTGGACGCTACCGTGCGGCTCGCTCGCACTCCGGACCGCGACGTGCGCATGCCTTCGGCCGGCCCAGCTAGCGGACACGGCAGCAGCCGAAGCTTGGCGCACGGTGTCGCCGATACGGGTTCACTCCCCGGCTGACTGGGCTTCCATGTCACTGGGCGTCGGCCGCCCGTACTGACGCTCATTCAACCGAATCTTCCGCAACTCCCCCCGACCTCGCCGATCTCGTCCATGCCCGCTGCCGTCCGGCGGGCGGCTTGGCGGAGTTGCGCGGCGTTCTGACACGAACGACAAGCCGCTGCACACCTCGAGCGGCTCGGTACCTGTCACCGCAAGGGTGAGTCGGCGGTGGGCGTCAGCACGGACTCGGCGACGCGGACGATCTGGCTGATGTCGAAGCCCTCCATGTCCGCACGGAATTCGGGGCTGGACAGGTACGCCTCCAGCCGCTCCTGAACATCGTCGGCGTCCCTGTAGGAGACGAGGGCGTACAGCTGGGGCGACTCACTCCCGGGGGCCGCAGGCACCGTCCAGACGCCATGTGTGGCGATCCTGTGCTTGGCCATACCGGGAATGTGCTTGGCCCAGATGTTCTCGTAGGCGACGAGCGCCTCAGGGCTGCGCAGTGTGTAGACACGGAGCTGGTACTGGGACATGAACACTCTTTCCTTCTCTTCTGTCGCCGGGTCAAAGGTCCTCAGCGGCACGGCCGTTGGGCGGCTTCTCTCAGCCTTTCGCGAACAGGTTCGCAAGTTCGAGCTCCCAGTCGATGTGCCCGGACTCGGTACCCGGTGGCACCAACGCCTCCGTGTCCTCCAGAAAGGTCCTGACGTCCTGCACGGGAACCTCGAGCAAGGCGGTGCCCGCGGGAGACCCGAGGACGATGTACATCGCTTGGTCACCACGGCCGACGGCCGGCCAGACCCGGATGTCCCCACAGCCGGCGGAACCCCTCAGGCCATCGGCCAGAAGATCACGCCCCAGGACCCATTCGGCCAGCTCGTCAGTGTGGGTGAAAAAGGTGGCACGGACGACATAGGGATCAGCGGGCTCGTAGCGCAGGCTCATGCGCATGGACAGCGAGTAGGTGCGCGAGATGACAAGCTCTACGGCCACCCCCTGCATGACGATCTTCAAAGACTCCATCGACTTTCACTCCTGCCTGGGCGGCGTTCAGCGACCGCTGATCTCATCCGGGCCGTCGTGGTGCCAGCCATGGATCTCGTCCCAGGAGTAGCCCAGTTCGAGCAGGTAGCTGACACCATGGTCCCAGCGGTAGTCGCCGGCGTTGACGCTGAGGGCCGGGCGCTGGACGTGCGCGGATGCAGACGTCGCGGCCGAAGCGGTGCCCCCGGCGCCGAGAACGGCGACACCCGCGACCGCCACAGAGAAAGCGGTGACGGCAACGCGCCGCCTCTGGAGCTTCTTCATGGTCTTTCCTTCCCGATTGTGCGATCTGCACCATCAGCTGCATGCAGGCGATGTGCGGCGCCTGGCCTGGTCCGAGCGAACTCTTCCATACGACGTATGGAAGTACTCCCCTAGGATTACCATACGCCGTACGGAACTGTCGAGGCGGCGAAAATGGCCCGTTCGGCCGGCAGCGGCATGAACAGCTCGACGTCCTCGCCGAGACCGCGTCGGCCGCCTGGACGAAGTCCGCTTGGCCTTCGAGAAGATGCTCACCTGAACCGACCACCTCGGGCTCTGCACCGCGGAGATCAGCCACAGCGGCGAGCAACTTGCCAGCTATCCGCGGGCGTTCATCCACCTTTCCCTCATCGGCGCGACCTTCGGAATCGACCACGTCCTGGGCTGAGCCCTCGCCCCTGAGGGACGAGTTGCCCGGGATTTCCGTCGCCGGAGCCGTGGCGTGCAGGCGCCCGGGTCCGGCCCCATGCTGGAAACGAGGGGGTGAGACAACGGAGGGAGTGGTGGGGATGCAGACCGTTGTGGATCTCACGCGCTGCCAGGGCTATGCGCAGTGCGTCTTCCTCGCGCCGGAGGTGTTCGAGCTGCACGGCGCAGAGGGGTTGCTGTACGCCACGGCCGTGCCCGACGACCAGGTCGAGCGCGTCCGCCAGGCCGCGGCTGCGTGCCCGGTGCAGGCCATCCTCCTCGGTGAGGAGGTGACCGCCGGTGCCCGGTGACCTCAAGAACGGCCGCATCGTCATCGTCGGCGCCTCGCTGGCCGGGCTCAGGGCCGCGGAGGCACTGCGCGAGGAAGGCTTCACCGGCTCGCTCACCGTGGTCGGCGACGAGCCCCACCCGCCCTACGACCGACCGCCGCTGTCCAAGCAGGTGCTGCTCGGCCAGGCAACGGCGGAAACCACCGGGCTGCCGATGCGCCGGGACCCGAACGCCGATTGGCGGCTGGGCGTGCGGGCAACCGGGGTGGACCTGCTCGCGAAACAGGTGCTGCTGGAGGACGGCGAGTCACTGCCGTACGACCGGCTGCTGATCGCCACCGGGACCCGCGCGCGGCCCTGGCCCAACCCGCAGGAAGCCGCCCTGGACGGGGTGTTCACCCTGCGCACCCGCGAGGACGCCGGGGGACTGGCCCAGCGGCTGGCCGCCGGGCCGGAGCGCGTGCTGGTGATCGGCGGCGGCTTCACGGGCTCGGAGATCGCCTCGGCCTGCCGGGAACGGGGACTGGAGGTCACGGTCGCCGAACGCGGCCCCGCACCCCTGGTGGGCGCGCTCGGTGGCACCCTGTCGAAGCTCGCTGCCGTCATGCAGCGCAACCACGGCGTAGACCTGCGCACCGGGGTGACGGTCACCGCCCTGCGCGGGAACGGCAGCTTCACCAGTGCGGAGCTGTCCGACGGCAGCCGCGTCGACGCCGACGTCTGCGTCGTGGCACTGGGCGCAGTACGCAACGTCGAATGGCTGGCGGAGTCCGGGCTGGCGGCAGGCCCGCGCGGGATCGCCTGCGACGCCGGATGCCGGGCCTTCAACATGTACGGAATCGTCACCGACGACGTCTTCGTCGCCGGTGACGTCTCCCGCTTCCCCCACCCGCTGTTCGGCTACCAGATGCTCTCCCTGGAACACTGGGGAAACGCGGTCGAGCAGGCCGAGGTTGCCGCCCACAACATGGTCAGTCCCGGGCCCCTGCAGCGCCCGCACCTGGCCGTCCCCTCGTTCTGGTCGACCCAGTTCGGGCTCAACATCAAATCGGTGGGCGTGCCCACCTACTCCGACCACGTGGTCATTGCCCAGGGCTCCCTGGAGGCGCGTCGCCTGGCAATGGTCTACGGCTACAAGGGGCGGGTCACCGCCGCGGTCACTGTCGACATGGCCAAGTCGCTCGACTACTACAAGCACCTCATCGAGACGGCTGCTCCGTTCCCGCCCCCGCCCGGCGCCCAGGACCGTGCGATCGCGGCCGACATCGCGATTCCGTCCGACGTGCCGGATCCGAGCGGGCTGTCCCACGGCCCCACCGTGGCGCTCACCGGTCACCTTCCCGATCGACGGCTGACGGTGGTGTAGCCCACGGACTGACCTACGTCCCGCCCAACCACAAGGAGCCACGATGGCCTCCGAGACCTTGCTCGCACGGATCACCGACTACGCGAGTCGCCCCAACCCCTACCCGCTGTACGCGGAACTCCGCGAGGCCGGTCCCGTGGTGCGGCAGGCAAATGGCAGCTACCTGGTCGGCGCCTACCACGAGATCGCCGCTCTGCTCCACGACCCGCGGATGAGTGTCGACCCCCGCAGCCGTGGCGAAGTGACACACAAGCCGCCGTTCCTGCGGCTCGACGACCCGGAGCACCACAGGCTGCGCACCCTCGCCATGCGGCCCTTCGGCCCGCCGCACAGCCCGGGCCGGGTCGATGCCATGCGCGGCGAGATCGACCGGATCACCAAGGAACTGATGGAGTCCTTCGAGGCGGGCCGGCAGATCGACATCGTCGACGATTTCGCCTACCCGCTGCCCGTCACGGTGATCTGCCGCCTGCTCGGCGTACCGCGCGAGGACGAGCCGCTGTTCCGGGCCTGGTCCGACGCTCTGGTCGCAGCCGCCGACGTCAGACCCGAAGAGGACACCACCGAGGCGGACAAGGCGGGCGACCAGGCGCGCATCGAGATGGGCGGGTACCTGCTGAACCTCGCCGAACAGCGCCGTGGCAAGCCGAGCGACGACATGCTCTCCGCCTTCGTCAACGAACCGGACCCGGCCCTGCGGCTCACCCAGGAGGAACTTGCGGAAACCGCCGTGCTGCTCCTCATCGCGGGACACGAGACCACGGTCAACCTGATCACCAACGGGGTGCTCACCCTGCTGCGCCAACCCGAGCACCTGGACCAACTGCGCCGTGACCCCGACCTGCTGCCGCGAGCGGTGGAGGAACTGCTGCGCTACGAACCTCCGGTCCACATACGTGAGCGCCTCCCACTCGCCGACATTGAGGTCGCCGATACGGCGATCGCCCAAGGTACCCCCGTCATTCTGGTGCTGGCCTCGGGCAACCGCGACCCCAGGCGGTTCCACGATCCCGACCGGTTCAATCCCACCCGCCCGGACAACGCGCACCTCGGCTTCGGAAGCGGCATCCACGTCTGCTACGGCGCACCCCTGGCCCGCATCGAAGCCCAGGCCGCACTGGGCGCACTGCTCCCCCACCTCGGCACGGCACGCCTGGCTCAGGACCCGCCCCCCTACCGCCAGAACGCCATGCTCCGCGGACCCCGCCACCTGCCCATCCAACTCTGAGGCTGCGGGGCGGCGACAGCAGGCGAGAAAGACCAGTCACCCCGGTAGGCCGCAGGAACCGGTGCGCAGTCGGCGCCAGTCGGCCGGTGCGCGACAGGATGCTCTTCACGCTACTGCAGCGGGAAGGGACCGCCTGGCGAGGTCACGGGCCTCATCCGGGGAGATGCCGAGAATGTGCAGGATCATCTCTGCCATTGTGCCTGCGGCCTGGTCGCTGTCGGCCCCGGGCTGGACACCACGACTCCAGGAGCGCCAGCAGGCTGCCGTTCAGGGCGGTCAGGGCGATCACCGGGTCGATCACGGTGAACCGGCCTGCGGCCATGCCCTGCTCCACGTCGCGCTTCGCGCGCGGAGCCAGTCCGTCGCCGGCGCATATCCGACCGAGCTCGCTGTGGCCGAGGATCTGGATGAGCTCCGGGTGTGACTCGGCCATACGCGCGCTGAGCCGCATGCCCCCAGCGAGGCGCTCAGCGGGATCATCGACACGGTGCAGGCGTTTGTCGACAGCTTGGGCGTACTCCTCCAGCGCGTCGGCCACGGCCTCGTCGAACAGGTCCGGCTTGCCCGTGAAGTGGTTGTAGAAGGAGCCGAGGCCCACGTCCGCACGCTCCGCGATGGCATGGATGCTGGCGCTGGTGCCGCCAGACTGGGCCAGGATCTGCCGCGCGGCGCGGACGAGTGCCTGGCGGGTCTCTGCCCGACGGCGTTCGAATCGGTTCCTGCGTGGGGCTGGCATCGGCATGCTCCGCGAATAAGAGCAGCAGTTCTGATGAATTCATCACTGCACTGCTGGCCTCGACTGTCCACCCTGGCCCGCCAACCGGTCCCGCGGCCGCGGGACGTGACAGCGTGCGATCATATCTGGCAATTTGATCAATTTCGGTGGACTTGACGATTAAGCCGTCGTATCTGACTATTCCATCAGAAGTGGACAAAGTCGTCCATCGGGCCGGCGTCGCACATGCCGACGCTGTCGCACACATCTGCACCGATAGGGAAAGAACCCGATGACGAACACCGACCACATGTCACTCGCCGAGCCGGTGAGCCCCAGAGAGACACCCGATGCGGCAATAGCGATGCTCGATGAGGAGGGGACTGTGGTGGGGTGGACGCACGCCGCTGAGCAGCTTGTCGGGTACTCGGCCGGGGAAGTGGTGGGCCGGTCCGCCGCACACGTGCTGCCTCCCGCCGAACACGCCCCGAGGGCTTCGGCGTTCGCCGAGCAGTGCCGCGCCCAGGGTGGCTGGTCCGGCACCGTGACGGTCCGCCACCGCGACGGCCACGCCATCAAAATGACGCTGCGGATCTCACTGCTGTGGGGGCAGGACGCCAGCACCCGGTGGCTGGTGTCCGTGACCGACATAGGCACCCTGTCCTCGGGGGTGTCCAACGGAGCTGTGCGGGAGTCGCTCCTGGCCCACTCACCGGTCGGCATCGCCGTCTATGACCCGCAGCTGCGCTGCACTTGGGTCAACGACGTCATGGAGCGCCACGACGGCACTCCTCGTGAGCGACGGTTCGGACGCCGCCTGCGGGGCTCACTGCCCGCCGTCGAGGCCGAAGCGCTCGAGGTGGTGATGCGGCAGGTGCTGGAGAGTGGCGCCACCATGGTCCACGAGTACCGGGCGTGGTCGTCGACGGACCGGCGCCGGGAGCACGCGTTCTCGGCCTCGTTCTTCTGCCTCCGGGACGCGGACGGCACGGCACTGGCAGTGTGCTCCATGAGCGTGGACGTCACGGGCAACCGGCGGGCACGCGAGCGCCTTGCCATCCTCAGCGAAGCCAGCACGCGCATCGGCAGCACCCTCGAGGTCATGCGGACCGGGCAGGAACTGGCCGACCTTGCCGTGCCCCTGCTGGCCGACCACGTAATCGTCGATCTGGTGGAGTCGGTTCCGTTCGGCGTGGATCCCTCGGCGGAGACCGGCAACGCGAACGACCGCCCACCTGTGCTGCGCCGTGCCGGTGTGGCCTCCGTCGACGCGGGTATCCTCAAGTTGCCGTGGGTGCGCCAAGAGGTGATCCGCCCCTTCCCGACCTCGCTGTTCGCCACCGTCCTGCGCACGGGCAGGTCTTACCTGGAATCGGTGCTGGACACCTATTCGGGCCCCTGGACCCTTCACGACCCGATGCGGACGCAGAAGCTCCGTGACAGCGGCGTCCACTCTTTGATGGTCGTACCCATCCGTGCGCGGCGCTGTGTGCTGGGACTGGCGGTGTTCGGCCGCTCCGAGGAGGCGACGCCGTTCCAGGAGGACGACCTCCTGCTTGCCGAGGAACTCGTCACCCGGGCCGCGCTCAGCCTGGACAACGCTCTCCAGTACGCTCGCCAGCGCACCGCGGCCCTGACGCTCCAACGCGACTTGCTCCCCCATCATGTGGGAGGCGGCGCCGCCCTCGATGTGGCCTCGCGCTATGTGCCGGCTGACATGGACCACGGCGTGGGGGGCGACTGGTTCGACGTCATCAAGCTGTCTGGCGCCAGGGTGGCCCTCGTCGTCGGAGATGTGGTCGGACACGGCATCAACGCCGCGGCGACGATGGGCCGATTGCGCACCGCCGTCCGCACGCTCGCGGACATGGAACTGCCTCCCCACGAACTGCTGGCGCACCTCGATGACACGGTCAAGCGGCTGGGCGAGGAAGATGCCGACGCTCCGGACCAGCTCCCCCCGGCGGTGGGCGCCACCTGTCTGTATGCCGTCTACGACCCGGTCACCCGGCGGTGCACAATGGCGCGGGCCGGGCATCCCCCGCCCGCGATCATCGACCCGCAGGGCCGTGCCACTTTCCCCGACATGCCCGCCGGGGCCCCGCTCGGCCTCGGCCTCGGTCTGGTTCCCTTCGAGTCCGTGGAACTGGAACTGCCCGAGGGCACTCTGCTCGCGCTCTACACAGACGGTCTGGTCGAATCCCGGGACGACGACATCGACGTGGGCCTGGATCGACTGGGCGCCGCCCTGGCAGAGACCAGTTCGTCCCTGGAAGACCTGTGCTCTCAGGTGATCGAGACCTTGCCGACTCAGGCCCCGGCCGACGATGTCACCTTGCTCCTTGCACGGACTCGCGGACTCGAACCGGCCCAGGTCGCCTCCTGGGAACTACCGAACGAGCCGGCCGCCGTCCCCATCGCCCGGCAGGCAGCCGCCCGTCAGCTCAGCGAATGGGGGCTTGATCATCTGGTGATCACCGAGGAGCTGATCGTCAGTGAACTGGTCACCAACGCCATCCACTACAGCGGCGGGCCGATCCGCCTACGGCTCATCCAGCACCAGGTCTTGACTTGCGAAGTCGCCGACAGCAACCCCAGCCACCCACGCCCCCGTCATCCCCACGTCATCGACGAGAACGGCCGCGGTCTTTCCCTCGTCGCTCACTTGTCCCGCAGGTGGGGCTCCCGCTCCGCAACGGACGGCAAGGTCGTCTGGGCCGAACAAGACATGCCCTCCAAAGCCGTTGCGATCTGACGCGCTGCCGACCGGGCGGCCGACGGCCGCCACAGCCTGCCGATCTCTCGAGCGGCAGGCTCTCGCAAAGGAAGCCACAGATGGACATAGAGAATGTCAAGAACGCCTACTCGGCAGGCGCCTCCCTAGGATCGACGGGCGTCTCCGGTTCCGGTCCCAGCGGGGGGTTGCACGCCTTCGACGGTCCGGCAGCCGCCGTGCTCGACAATCGAGGCGCGGTGGTGCGGTGGACCGGGGCGGCAGAGGAGCTGACGGGGTTCCGCGCAGAGGAGGTCTGTGGCCGCCCCGTGCGGGAACTGGTGGCCGACCTCCCGGAGGACCTGCGCGACGCGGAAATGCCGGCGTCCGGCCGGGTACGGCTGTGGCACCAGTGCGGCGACACCGTCGATGTCACCTTCCGGACCACCAAGGTGGGGGGCTCCGGCTCGGCGGAACTCCTCGTCCTGGCGGCCCCTACCCACCACGTCGCCGGCCGCGAGCAGGGCGCGGCGCTGCTGCGTGCACTGTCCGCACAGGACCGGATCACCATCGCTGTGTACGACACGGATCTCACCACTGTGCAGACGAACGCCGCGCCGGACACTTTCGACGGCCGTCCAGTACAGCCCGGCGCTCGGCTGAGCGACGTGCTGGACGCCAAGGACGCCGAGAGCCTCGAGGCACTACTGCGCCAGGTAATCGAGACGGGTGCCCCAGTGGTCCGCAGAGACCAGCACGTGAGCTGTCGGAACGGTTCGGCGCGGCAGCGCGCGCTGTCGCTGTCCGCCTTCCGTCTGGAGGACGCGCGAGGACGCCCCACAGGGGTCGCAGCCCTGTACTACGACAACGCTGACCAGATGCGCGCCCGCCGTCATCTGGATCTCGCCCGCGAGGTGGCCGAGCGAGTAGGAGGATCCCTGGACGTCGTGCGCACTGCGCAGGACCTTGCGGACGTTCTCGCACCTGCGTTCGGGGATCTCGCCGCAGTCGACCTTGCGCACTCCGTTTTCGACGGGGACGAACCCTCGAAGCAGCTGAACGGTGGAAACATGGGCAACGCGGCCCTTGCGCCGACCACCGCGGTGTGGCCGGCCGGCATCAAGCGCGGCGAGTCCATCCCGCCCCTTCCCGACCACCCCCTGCTGCGCAGCTTCCGACACGGCGAGCCAGTCGTCTTCGGCCTCGACGACTTCATCGCCATGGTCAGAGACCCGCAGCTGGTCGAGTATCTCGTCCCGAAGGACACCCATTCGGTGATGGTGGCACCGTTGCATGCCCGCGGGCACACGCTCGGCGCCATAACGGCCTGGCGCTGCGGCCGATCCGACACCTTCACCGAGGACGAGGCGGATCTCATGAAGCAGATCGCCTCACGGGGTGCGCTCGCCATCGACAACGCCCGCCGTTACACGCGCGAGCACAAGGCGGCCGTAGCGCTGCAGCAGCGCCTCCTTCCCCCGGCCACGACCGACACTCCGGCAGCCGAGACCGCTGGCGTCTACCTGCCCGCAGGCGGCGGAGCGGACATCAGCGGCGACTGGTATGACGCCATTGCTCTGCCCTCTCTCCGGGTGGCCCTTGTCGCCGGAGACGTGGTCGGCCACGGCATGCCCGCAAGCGCCACCATGGGCCGCCTGCGCGCCGCCATCCAGACGCTCGCGGACCTGGAACTCGAACCGGACGAGCTGCTCACCCGAATCGCCGACCTGGTCCAGCGCCTCGCGGCCGAAGCCCCACTCGGCGACCGCGACATCGTCGGCGCCACCTGCCTGTACGCGGTCTACGACCCGGTCACCAAGCGCTGCACCATAGCCAGTGCCGGCCACCCGCCACCCGTCCTGGTCCGGCCCGACGGGACCGCCGAAGCAGTCCGGATCTCCCCAGGGCCACCACTCGCCCTCAGCGGCATGCCGTACGAGACCACCGTGATCGACGTCGAGCCGGGCAGCGTCCTCGCTCTCTGCACCGACGGCCTGGTCGAACGGGGCGATCGCGACACCGGCCAAGGCCTGCGGCGCCTGACGGAAGCCCTCGCCGCATCCTGCCGTCCGGATCGTGCCCTGGACGAAACCGGCCGGGCTCTCCTCGCCGACCTGGCAGACCAGGCGCCGCGCGACGACGCGGCCCTGCTGCTGGCCCGCACCCGCGCCGTCCCAGCGGCGGACACCGCTCACTGGGAAATCCCGGCCGATCCGGCCGCCGTCTGCAAGGCTCGAGAGTGGATAACCCGCCAACTCACCATGTGGGGCCTGGACGACCTCCTCTTCACCACCGAACTCATCGTCAGCGAACTGGTGACCAACGCCATCCGCTACGGTCGTCCGCCGATGGACCTCCGCCTGATTCGCCACAACGTCCTGGTGTGCGAGATCACCGACTCCAGCAGCACCCAACCCCGCCTGCGGCGTGCCCGCACAACCGACGAGGGAGGACGCGGCCTGTTCCTCGTCGCTCAACTCGGCGGACGATGGGGCTGCCGCCATGGCCAGAACGGCAAGACGATCTGGTCCGAGCAAGCCATTTCGGCTACCCCTGAAGCTACGGCTCACCGAGGTGGGTCGCGGCAGAGTCACCCACAGCTCTGATGTCTCTCGACCCGGGGTGCCATGACAGCAGCTACCCGGGGCCGGAGTCTGCAAGCAGGAGCAGACTCCCACCTCGTGGCCGCGGCGCGGCTCGGCTCGATGGAGGCACAGCGACCGGAATCAGGTGCCATCACCGAAGCCGGGCTTGGCATTGATCACGGAAGAGACGTCCACGACCACGCCACTCGCACGTTTCTCCGGCACCCCGGCAGCGATCAGGGTGGCGATGACGAGAGGGACGACATCATCATCCACTGCCCCATCATTAACGCTCTCCAGCAAGGCGACCGTCAGCGCTTCCAGTCCGGCGCTGAGCACCACGGGCGGCAGGTGGGAATGGAAAACTCCCTCCCGCTGTCCCCTCTCCAAAATGTCCGTCGCCGCGTCTCGGATCGGAGCCAGGATCCCCGTTACGCGTTCGGCTCCCAAGTGCCTGCGAGCCAGCGCCAAGAGCATCCGGTACCTGTCTCCCACGGGCCACATCGCAAGGAACAGCCGCGCCAGGGCCCGCTCAGCCGGCTCATCCAGCCCCACCGCGTCCTCCGCCACCTCCCGCAGCGCTGCGGACGCCTCGTCGGCGAGCGCGACCAGCAGGGCTTCCCGCCCGGGAAAATGCCCAAAGAGCGTGCGCCGCACGACACCGGCGGCTCGCGCGAGCTCCTCCATCGTGATGTTCGGGTTCCGGCCGAGCTCCTGGCGGGCCGTGTCCAGGATGCGCGCCCGGTTGGACCGTGCATTGCGGCGCTGAGGCGCGCGGGCCACGGGCTTGCTCACGACAACCTCGGTAGGTCTGCATTGCAGGGTGGCGGCGCAGAGGCCAATCGGTACGTCCGATTTTGGCAGAAGCGGGAATCGCCTGCTCTATCGGCCCATCGCTGTGCGCCATTCTCGCCAGCAGCCGCCGCATGTGAAGTTCGCACGGACATGCTGGCCATCCGTACCGGACCCAGCCGGGCTGGCACACCTCGCAGGAGGACTCGATGCGCGGCCTCGGCAACCCGGCGAACCTGATCGAGCTCGATCTGCCTGCGCCTGCGCATGGCATTACTCACGGCGACACTGGCTACTGACACCACGAGCAGAGACAGAAGGTTGCTGTACACCTGGCCACCCCAACTCCGGTGAAGGCTGGCCGTGATCACGATGACAGGCGCAGGCTCCAGCCGCGGCCGAAAGAATGCCCGTTGGCGTCAGCGAAGCCAAAGCCGGTGTCGCGGCGAGGATGGGACCGGTTACCACAGCATGTGCGGGCGAGAGCTCGATCACCAGCGCGAACAGTACGATCACGAACGGCGCTCCCTGCCCGAGCCTGAAGAGGACCCGGCCATGACCGCCCGCCCCTGTTTGGGCCGCCTGTTCGCGGAGCCGGTGCAGAGCGGCTGCGGCGGCGTCCTGTGTGGCCTTGGCCTGCTCGTGGAGGGCTTCCGCGTCCTGTTCGTCCTGGCGTGTGGGCTGCCCCGTCCTGGGGGGCGGCGGGCGCCGGGTGGGTGCAGGATCCGCAGACCGGGCAGGGGGTTTCGTCGGTGAGGGTGGCGGCGAGTTCGGCGGCCATGCCGTCGGTGCGCCGGCGGCGGATGGTGAGGTAGTCCTGGCCGGTCTGGCCGGTGATGGTTTGCGCATCGGACAGCTGCTGCTCCGCCTTGGCAATCTTCGCAAGGTGAGTGTCGCGGCGGCCGGCGGCCTCGAGGCGGGTCTTGAGGCTGTCCAGGGTGCTCTGGTGGCGGCGGCCTTCTTCTTCGGCCTGGCGGGCGGCCTCCCGCCGGGCTTCAAGGGTGCGGCGGCGGGTGGGTTCTGCTTCGAGCCAGTCCTGGGCGGTGCGTTGCCGGCTGGCGAAGTCCTGCCGTTCGGCGTCGGTGCGCTCCAGCTCGGTGGTCAGCCGGAGGACGGTGTCTTCTTCGGGGACGAGGGCGGTCAGGACGGCAGCTTCGGCGCGAAGATGCTGCTCGGCGGTTTCCAGCCGGCCGGCGTCCAGGTCCTTGTGCTCGGGCAGCAGGTGCTCGCGGGCGGTGCGTTCGGCGCTCTCGGCGCGGGTGTGGTCGTCTGCGGCCGCGTCCGCCGCATGCAGCAGCGGTGCTGCCTGCTGGGCACGGCGGGCCCGGTCGCGGCGCTGGACCAGTGCGTCCTTGTGCAGGCTCTGTTCGTGCAGCAGGTCGAGCCGCTGCCGGGCGCTGGTGTAGGTGGCCTGCTGCCGGTGGAGTTCACGTGCAGCTGCTTCGAGCCGCTGCTGTCCGGCCAGGTTCTCCTTGGCCGCTGCGGCTACCTGGAGTGTCGTGGCGTGGGCGGTGCGGCCGACGCGGAGGAGATCCTGGGCCCAGGCTCGGGCGGGCTCGGTGAGGGTGTGCGGGTCGTCGGGAGTGGGTGCCGTGCACTGGGTTGTCAGGTCGCCTCCGGCGACCTGGTGGATGCGTTCGGCCAGGCGCAGCACGTCGGCGCGGGCGGCGTCGCGGTTCTTCTCGGTGGTGCGGCTGTGGTCGCTCAGCCAGCGCTCGATGAAGGTGAAGCGGCTGGTGCGGAAGAGTTTGCCGAGGAGTTCTCGTCGGCCGTGGGCGTCGGCGTGGAGGAACTTGGTGAAGTCGTTCTGCGGCAGCAGGACGACCTGGCAGAACTGGTCGCGGCTCATGCCCAGCAGGTCGGTGACCTCAAGGGCGGCCTCCTGGTGGGACTTGCTGGACGGTTCCCAGTGGCCCTTGCCGTCGGCGTCGACGGCCCATTCGCTCAGGCGGGTTTCTGACTTCTGGGAGGTCTCGCCTTCACCGGATCGCTTGGGCCGCATCTGAGCGGGGATCCGGTGGATGCGCAGGCGGCGGCCTGCGAGGGTGACTTCGGTCAGGAGACTGGCGGGAGCGTGGTGGCTGCGCAGCAGCAGGTCGCGGTCGCCCGGTGGCTTGCCGTAGAGGGCGAAGCAGATGGCCGCGAAGACGGTGCTCTTGCCTGCTCCGGTGTCGCCGTGCAGAAGGAACAGGCCATCGGCGGACAGGGAGTCGAAGTCGATGGTGTGGGTGCCGGCGAAGGGTCCAAAGGCCTGCAGGGTCAGGTTGTGCAGGCGCATGTCAGACGGTTTCCTTCTGCTGCTCGTTCAGGCGGGATGCTTCGACGGCCTGCTGGAGCAGGTGGTGCTCGTCCGGGGTGGGCTCGGTGCCGCGCATGCTGCTGATGAAGTCGCCGGCGATGTCGAGGTCGCCGCGGCCGCGGATGCGTTCGCTGTAAGTCGGAGTGTTCGTGGCCTGGGCGGGGATGAGGACGGGCTCGTGCTTGAGGCTGGCGGTGTGGGGGAAGCGGCGGCGCAAGCGGGCCATGGCCTCGAAGGGCAGAGCGGTGTCGGTGAGGGTGACCTCGAGCCAGGCATCCTCCAGCGGTTCGTGGTCGGGGTTGGTCAGAAGGTCTTCCATGAAGCCGGTCACACACTCCAGGCGCAGCGGCACGGGGCAAGCTCGGCGGGTGAGGGCGGGAACGGCATCGGCGGCGAGGTCAACCAGGGTGATCGACTTGGCGTGGCTGGCTTCAGAGAAGGAGTAGGCCAGCGGGGAGCCGCTGTAGTGGATGCGGTCACTGACGCGCTGGGGGCCGTGGAGGTGGCCCAGGGCCACGTAGTCGATCCCGTCAAAGACGTCGGCGCCCACGTGGGCGACACCACCCACGGCGATTTCGCGTTCGCTGTCGGTTCCCTCGCTCTCATCGCGTTCCTCGGGCTGCCCGGTGCCGGGGGTGACGAAGGCGTGCGCGAGGACCACGGACCGGGTGCCGGCCGGCTGATGGTTGGTGAGGTCGGCGTGGATACGGTCCAGGGCTGCGGTCAGTACCGCGCGGTGGGAGACGGCTTCGGCTTCCAAGCGGTCGCGGACCATCGACGGCTCGAGGTAGGGGATGCCGTACACGGCCACAGGGCCGTCGGCGTCTTCGAGGAGGACCGGAACGTCGCAGGTGCCGGGGTCGGTTCTCAAGTGGATGCCGACACGGGCGAGAAGGCCGGATCCGACCCCGAGGCGGTGCGCGGAGTCGTGGTTCCCGCTGATCATGATGATCGGCACATCGAGGTCGGCAAGCTGGTGCAGAGCGCGGTTGAACAGGCGCACGGCATCCAGGCTGGGAATGGCCCGGTCGTAGACGTCTCCTGCGACGAGGATCGCGTCGACGTCCTCGGTCCGGGCGGTGTCGACCAGGTGATCGAGGAAGGCAGCCTGGGCGGGGATCAGGTCTTCTGTGTGGAACCGGCGGCCCAGGTGCCAGTCCGAAGTGTGCAGAAACCGCATGAGCACAGACCGTAACCACAGAGACGGTAGCTACGTGCGGTTTTCCCGATAAGCAGCCTCATATCAGAGGCAGTCGGGGCAGAGGCAAACACTGGATCCCGCTGCCGCCATCAGCCTTGCTCGCCCTGCACTGCGGCGGTGAGGCACCTCTCCCCCGGCGTACCCCGTCCACCGCCTGGTCTCCTCCTGGATAACAAGCCCTGCGGATCAGCAACGTTCCATGAGCGCCTGGCGTGCTGCACGTTCTCGGCGGACGCGTTGCGGATCAGCCGCCCCCGGGTTGTCAGTGCGTCGACATGCGGCTCGATGCGTGCCCCGTGGACAGCCAGGCCAAGAGGGGGTCCATGAGACGTCACAGCCAGGCGCCCGGGCTCAGCCGGTTGTGTCCGGGAGCCGGTACTCGTACTTACGGGGCCTCAGATCCTCCTCGGCCGGCTCCCAGTCGGGATAGTGCGAAACCCTGGCCTCACTGGCGGTGTACGGGTCGGTGTGGGTGTCGACCTTGATATCGCTGACGACGTAGAGGTCGACGGTGTTGTTCTTGTCCCGGGCGGGCAGGACCTCGTTGATGGTCAGTTCCACGCTTGTCGGGGCCCTGCGGGTGCCGATAATTCATCCGCCCAGGTCACGGTCTTGATCGCCGGTCGTTGGCCGTCCTCGCCGCTCGCCCCCAATGTGGTCACGTGCGCAGGGCATCGGCGGCATCATGATCTGTCGTGCTACTGCGCTTGGCCTATCTCGCTGCGACCAACACCCTGGCGCTCCTGCGCCTGCTGCCGATCAGCGACCGCGACAAGGACACCGAGATATTGGCGCTGCGGCACCAACTTCTTGTCCTGCAGCGCCAAGCCCGGAAGCCGGTGTTCACCGAGACCGACCGCGCGATCCTCGCCGGCCTGCTGCACCAACTCCCCAAAGATAAGCTGCGGCACCTCCTGCTCCTGGTACGCCCCGACACGATCCTGCGCTGGCATCGCAACCTGCTCAAACTACGCCATGCCACGACCTGCACGCCCAAACG
>NZ_JBEZKJ010000113.1:0-23834 GCF_040651675.1 Streptomyces sp. NPDC048415
GGCGGGGCCCCCCCCCCGCCGGCCCCCCCCCCCCCTCCGAGGGGCCGCGTCAGACGCCGCCGCCCCGCTCCCCGCGGATCTGGGAGACCACCCGGGCCACCGTCTGCCGCACCGCCTCCGTCTCGGTCAGGAAGTGCCAGTAGTCGGGGTGGCGGCCCTCCAGCGAGGCGATGGCACGGTCGAGGCGGGCGACGGAATCGTCGAGCGGGCGGGCGTGCCGCGGATCGGGGGTGCTGCGGCCCGACATGGCGAGGCGCTGGGCGTCACGGATGGCGAACCGGGTGCGGTCGATCTCCTGCTGCGGATCCTTCGCCACGGCGTTGAGCCGCCGCAGCCGGTCACCGGCCGCCGACACGGCTTCGTCCGTGTTGTTCAGCAGCGCCCGCACCGTCGACAGCAGCGAGGTCGCGTCCGGCCAGCGCTGCGCGTCACGCGCGGCCTGGGCCTCCTTCAGCTTGGCCTCGGCCTGCCGTACGTTCTCCGCGGCCTGCTCCGGTACGTGCTGCAGGTCCTGCCAGCACGCCGCCGAGAACCTCCGCCGCAGCTCGCTCAGCACCGGCTCCACCTGCCCGGAGCGGGTGGTCAGTGCCTGCGCGCGGGTGCGCAGCGAGACGAGCCGGTGGTCGATCTCGGCGGCCCGCTCCGGCAGCCGCTCGGCCTCCGCGCGTACCGCCGCGGCCTCCCGGGACACCCGCTCGGCACGCTCCAGCGTCTCCGGCACGCCGTGCTGCCCCGCCCCCTGGTTGAGCTTCGTCAGCTCGGGCCCGAGGGCGGCGAGCCGGCCGGCGAGATCGTCGGCCTTGAGCCCCGACCCCCGTACGCCGTCCAACGCGTTCGACGCGGCCAGCAGGGCCTGGCGGGCACGCTCGACCGCCGGAGCGAGCCGGGCGAGCTGCGTCTCGGCCTTGCCGAGCAGTGGCCCAAGGCCCTGCGCGAAGCGGTCCAGCTCCCCCTTCACCCGCCCCAGCTCGTCCTTCGCGGCCGTCAGCTCGCCGCGGGCGCGCGCGGCGACCGACGCCTCCAGCTCGTCCCGGTCCAGATCATGAGCGTCGACAGCGGTGATGTACTGCTGGCTGGCCTCGTCGATGCGCTGCCCCAGCGCCGCGAAGTCGGAGACCGCGCGGCGGGCCGCGGGGGAGTCGTCGACGGCCGTGATGGTCTCGATCGAGATGCGCAGATCCCGCTGGGCGGTGTCGAGCTCGTAGAAGGCGGCCGCGGCGGCGTCCTTCGCGGCCTGCGCCTCGGCCCGCTGACCCTCGGCACGCCCGCCGAACCACCGCCGGGTACCGCCGCCCGCGAAGGCGGCGGGCAGCGCGAGGGCGACGACCAGGGGCAGGGCGACGAGGGTCAGCACGTCACGGACGACGTAGGAGGACCGGCCTGCCGCTGGAGGACGATGTGGCGCTGGTGAACGACGTGCCGGCTGTGCGCATGGCGCAAACGGCGAGTACGGCTGCGAAGGTGTCGCCGTCACATCCCTCTCCCGTGCTGTCATCCGCCTTGCCCGGCTGTCATTCTCCCACCGGTTAAGGACGAACACACGGGCCGGTCAGTTCGCGGTTCGTACCGTGATCTTTCCATCACTGGTGTGGGCGGAGACCACATGCGAGCTGTCGTCGCTCCGGGGCACTGACACATGCACCGAGCCGTCACCGCTCGCCGTCGTCACACGGTACGTGGCAGGGGGCAGCGCGATCGAGACGGAGCCGTCCTGGCTGCGGGACTCCACACGGTCGGGCACGGCACCGAGTTCGAGCCGCACCGAGCCGTCCTGGGTGCGGGCGCGCACGCTGCGCGAGTCGACACCGAGCGCGCTGATCGAGCCGTCGGCGGTGCGCAGGTCCAGCGGACCGGACGAGTCGGCCACGCGCACGGAACCGTCCGCCGTACGAATGCTGAGCGCGTCCTCGAAGCCACGCGCGGTGACCCGCCCGTCCCCGTCATCGACCTTGACGGCGACCCCGCGCGGCACCACGATCCGGTGCCTGGCCGAACAGTCCGCGACCATGCCGGAACACTTCATCCGCAGCACCAGCCGGTCGTCGTCCTTCATCGCCCAGGTCACCCGCGGGTCCCCGCCCACGACGACATGCCCCTGGAACCACCGGGTGACCTCGACCTGGCCGGCCTTGGCGGAGTCCGACACCACGAGATCGAGGGCGGAGTCGTCCGAGTCGACGGTGAGCGTCCGCCCGTGCAGCGCGAAGGCCCGGTGCTCCGGCGCCTTGTCATCCCCGGCGGACGCGCCACAGGCTGCGGCGCCCGCGACCAGGGCCACGACGACGCCGGTGACGACGGCGGCGCGGACAGGAACGGTAACGGTACGGGCCATGATGATCTCCCCCTGAGACGGACTGCGACGACTCTTCGACCGTACGGATCCGGCCCTCATCGGGGCATCCGGACCACTCCCGGATCGGGGGTGGGGTTATCCCCCGCTCCCGATCCGATCCGTCGGCGGCCCCGGATACGGGTTTGCGAGGCATCCCCTCGGGCAATGTAGGCTGTCGACTCGTCCTGGGCGCGTAGCTCAGCGGTAGAGCGCCGCCCTTACAAGGCGGATGTCGGCGGTTCGAAACCGTCCGCGCCCACCAGTCTCAGGACACGAACAAGGCCCAGGTCAACCGGTGTGAATCCGGATGCCTGGGCCTTGATCTTTCTCGGCTGCCTTTCGGCGCCGTGCCACTTACGTGCCAGATGGACCGCCCGGGGGCCGCTTCACCTTCCTGATCTGCCCGTCGACGTAGTCGGCGATCTGGTGGTCACGGCCGTTGACGAGGTGCTGGTAGATCAGCGCGGCCCGCACGGACGAGTGGCCCATCCGGTGCATCAGCTCGCGGGTGGTTGCTCCGCCGGTCGCGGCGAGAGTGTTCCCGGTGTGCCGGAGATCGTGGAAGTGGACGTCACCGAGGCCGGTCGAGGCGAGCGCCCGGAGCCAGATCCGCCGGAAGTTGTTCCGCCGCAGGACACCGCCGCGAGCGCCGACGAAGACGACTGGCGTGATTTGCGGCTCGAAGACGAAGACTCGCCCGTATATCGCCAAGCAGTCCACAGAGGCCGAGGAAGCCCTACCCGCCAGACCCTCGGGCGGCGCCATCACCAATCCTCACTGTCAGGCGTTGCCAGAGGTGAAGGGGCTGCGCCCACTCATCCTCGACAGCGCTCTCGCTGGGGTTCTCCGTCGGCATGCTACGAAGATCGGGGTAATGGCTGGCTACGAATGGGCAGCGCCGATCGCCGATCGCATCTGGCGTGACAGCAACTGGACCTCCCACCGCTATCACGTCTACCTCCAGTGGATGTACGCGGCCAGCGAGCAGCTGACAGCTGCGTCGATCGAGTGGCCCGCAGCGCCGGACGTCCTCGAACTGGCCCTCTTCAGCGCGGCTTGGGACCCCGCATAGGCCAGGTCGTGGGCAGAGAGGCCGTGCCATTCGCGTGCCAGATCCTGCGGGGAACCACGGGGACTGGCCACGGGTGCGACCAGGGCGCCAACGCCACTCCGCCGCAGGTCAATACGGCAACTGCCACCAGAAGACCCCGAGCTTCCCAAGCTGAGTGTCGAACCTGTGGCAGCGGCAGCGATTTACCCCGGCATGATCGGCCAACGCTTCCCTTTGTTCGCCAGCCTGCCATCGCCGACGCCCCTCTGTCTCCAGGCTCGCGGCCAGCTGGTCAATCAGAAGGTGAAAGCTACCGACATGACCTTGAACTGACCTCTTGCTGACCCATGGGAAATTGAGGATATTCACTAGCGTGACGGAGCGTGAGTACCGCGACTACAGCGACACTGAGCTGCATGAACTCAAGAGAGATCTAGAGAAGTTTCAGCGAGCGAAGATCCGTGAGAAGCATGCAAGCGTTGACCCAGACGACACTCGTATTGCGGGCGAGCACAGCGTGCGAGTGGGGAAGTTGCTGGCAGAAATCGAGCATGAGTTCGCCACTCGCAGGGAGGAGCGACGAAACCGGCGGCTAAGTCAGGATCGGGCGGCAGGGTTTCATCCCTATCAATTCACCATTCCTGATGTACGCCCGCTGCTGCCGTTGGATGGCTCCTCGGCTGCCCCCATTGCACACCTTGAGGCCTGGGTATTCCACTGGGCTATAGGCCAATTAGGCAACGGTTTGATCGTCCAGAGAGCAGATGGTGTACGCGGCCTATTAACCCGCATGGACGGCGTTCGACGTGCCTGAGCTTGTTCCTTTGCTCAGGGCGAGGGCGTGAAGCCGGCGGAAAGGTCCAGGTGGAATGGGGAGCCCGGATCCCTCGGGGTCCAGCCTTCACGAAGAGCAAGCTGGATGGTCTTGGCAACGTCGGATGGCAGTACGGGCTTGGCGTCACGTCGGAACCAGTTGCCCGGGTGTGGCTGGTCAGTCGTGACCACGAGCGTTGTCCCGACGACGTCTGCCTGTTCAACCGCGAACTGGCATGGTGTCCAGGCAAGAGCCTGGAAGTACGTCGGCCTGCGGCGCAACCGCCAGCGGTAAGTCGTACTGTCGACGACGATGCGTCGCGATCCCTTGCGGCCCAGTGCCATGGCTCCTCCTCGACACGGAGGATGCTAGCCAGCCCGCCCCGCCCGGGCGTCTCAATTTCCGTCTCATTCAGCCCCGTTCACGGCCGTTCATCCAGGACCGCGCGCCGAGCTCGCCCCACGGACCAACCGCCCATGAACGCAGGTGAACGCCCTTGAACCCGGCCCAAGAGCCCACCAACACAGTGGGAAAGCGTGCACACCAGAGTCAGAAGCCCTTGATCGCGCGGTGTCAGCAGATCAGGATGCAGACGTGACCTTCATGGTGGTTCGCGGAAGCGCCGAGTGCGGGCCGTACCGTTGTCCCTGCTGCGGCTTTATCACCCTGGCCGAGCGTGGAGTCTTCAAGATCTGCACCGACTGCCGCTGGGAGGACGACGGCCAGGACGAGCACGACGCCAGCGAGGTGCACGGCGGCCCCAATCGCAGCCTGAGCCTGCGCCAAGCTCGCCGGAACTTCCATGTGTTCGGCGCGTGCGACGAGCGCAGCGCCCAGTTCGCTCGCGCTCCGCTGCCAGAAGAGCACCCTGACAGCGGCACACCCTACGGAATACAACAGCGAAGTACCGCTACCACAGCAACGGCCCCCGACCGACGCCTAG
The DNA here is from genome assembly GCF_040651675.1 of Streptomyces sp. NPDC048415. Classification (NCBI taxonomy): domain Bacteria; kingdom Bacillati; phylum Actinomycetota; class Actinomycetes; order Kitasatosporales; family Streptomycetaceae; genus Streptomyces; species Streptomyces sp. NPDC048415. The sequence continues at coordinate 5,141 of NZ_JBEZKJ010000113.1, forward strand.
GGGCTTCAGAGCGGCCAGTGCGACCGTCCCTGCCCTATCCCCACATAGCTACGGATCATCTGCTTTGTTTATATAAGTGGGCAGCGCGCATATCAGCGAGAGTTGAGAGCATTCTCGGCTTTATCAACCAGTTGCCTATAGTAAGGCCAGGCTGGCAGATCGGTTGGCCTCGCTGCGTCTCGATGCGCAAGAAACGGCGCCGCCTTGTATTTGAGCTTAGCCAATGAAGGTGACCAAAGTTCAATGAAGTCCCCCTCGTTGATATACCCCTTGGCGCAATAGAAGCCTGCGACGTCAAGTGTGGCCAATGCTCTATTTGCACTGCCATACTCTTCTCGGCTGAGTTCGGATACCTCTTTGTCGAGGTTGAAAAGAATATGCCTTCCGGCCTGCAATTCGGTGGAGAGGAGCATCTCGTGCAGCTTGAGGGTGAGGTCTCGTTTGTCAAGCCTCTTTCGATCCGCAAGCGAGAAGATACTGATTCCGAGCGCAAGAATGGAAATGGCCACTCCGGAAAATTGCATGGCGAACTCCCGTCAATTCATACGCATCGGCTGGGTTTATCCGACGCAAGTCTAGGGCGCGAATTTCAGTCGTGCTAGAGGGGAGTCGGCCCCGGTAGTCGAACTCTTAATGCGGGTGCCGGTGCGTGCCACAGCCGTGCCACACCGGAGGGTCAACCACGGTCAACGACAGTTCGCCGCAGTCGAGAAGCGCCGCCCAGCTGGGGACTCTCCGAACCTCGCGTGACCTGCGTACCTTCGCCGCCCCGTACAGCCGCCCTTACAACGCAGTGGTCGCGGGCGCTCTGGGAGGTCATGATCTGCGGATGGACGAGTACACAATGTCAACGCGCCGCCCCGACGTGCCGGGGCGGTCGCCAGAGGAGGCCTGGACGGCGACTTGTGCAGCTCTCCCCCTGGGGGCCTCGGTCGTGGGAGAGGTCGTCGGACGCCAGCCCTTCGGCGTCTTCATCCGGGTCGACGGAGTTCCAGGCGCCGTGGCGCTCGCTGAGATCCTTGCGATTCCCGAGGGAATGGGGCTGCCCGTTCTCGGGGCACGCATCTACGGTGAGGTGATCGCGCACGCCGAGCACAACCACCAAGTGAGATGCCTCGCTCATGTGATCACGCCTTTGCGGTCTTTACTCGCCGCCTGTCACATGGGCCACGCGGAACGGGCAGTGTCAGTGCCGTGCCGTAGCTTCCGTCCATGGACATGGGAGACGTGCCGGCGTGGGCCGCACTTGTCGTATCGGTCGGGGCTGTTGTCGTCAGTCTGAAAGCACGCGGCGACGGAAGCCGCGCTGCCGACGCGGCAGAGAAGTCAGTTACGGAGGCGAAGCGTTCGGCTGACGCCTCGGAGCAGGCGGTAGCGGAGGCACGCCGTTCCAGTGATGCCGCCGAACGGTCAGTGGCCGTCGCGGAAGAGACGTTGGCGGACCAGCGCCGCGAAGCAGCGGAGCGCCGAGCGGCTGATGCGGAAGCGAATCGCCCTCGTGCGGTGCTCAAGATTGAGCACGCAAACAAGGCGAAGTGGCATCTACTGAACCACGGTACGGCCGCAGCGGAGAACATCGTCTGCGTCGATGAGGTCGAGGCCATGATCAGGGACTGGCCTATAGGCTTGTCTCTGCCACCAGGGGAGGTTTACGACTTCATGATGGCGGGATCAATGCAGGCGTCGATCCCGTCGGTGCTGCGGCTGAAGTGGGATGGTCAGGACGAACCGGTGCCGCTGCGGGTGCCGCCTCGCGTCGGCTGACTCAAGAAGCGACAGGGCGGTTCTGACATCACCAGCTGACATCAACGGCGGCGAACGATGGTGCACCGAAGCGGCCACAGCCGGATCGGAGAGCGACCAACGAGCCCCGTTCTGGCACGCCGCAACGCACAGCGAGCGAACTTACAAGGCGGATGTCGGCGGTTCGAAACCGTCCACGCCCAACAGTCTCAGGAGACGACTAAGGCCCAGGTCAGCCGGTGTGAATCCGGATGCCTGGGCCTTGATCTTTCTCGGGGGCTTGTCGGCGCCGTGCCGGAGATCGTGGAAGTGGACGTCACCGAGGCCGGCCGCGTCGCGGGCACGTAGCCAGGTCCGGCGGAAGTTGTTGTGGCGCAGGGTGCCGCCGCGGGCGCCGACGAAGACGAGGCCGGTTCGGCCGGCACTTGCGTACTCGGCCAGATGGTGCGCCAGCTCGGGCACGAGCGAGGCCGGGAACGCCACGGTGCGGACGGCAGCCGAGCTCGTGGGCTCCTTGACCGTCAGGCCGTCTGTCCGCGTCTCGTCGTGCGAGCGGCGGACGGATACGGTACGGGGCGGGCGAACGCCAAGGGACGCCGTCGCCGCTTCGGATCCGGGCGCAAGTTGCCCTCCGGGCGGTTTCAGGCCCGTTGCCGGGGCCCGACGGGTTGATGCGCACGGCTGACAAGATCTTCGCTACGCAGAGCGACGCGGACTACGGCTCGTGGGGGTACAAGGTGACCTTGAAGCGGTAACGTTCCGCTGGCGGTAGCAGCTGTGGTGGCGTCGAGATTCGCTCACGGGTCGGCGACGCTGCCCACGTCCGAGACCGGCTGGAAGTACCACGTCCGAGACCGGCTGGAAGTACTGGGAAACCTCGTCATGACCTATTCGAGCCCGCGGGCTTGGCTCACCGGATGCGCTGTGGCGGCTTCAGCAATCCTGCTCACCTCATGCACGTCCGGCAGCGGTGACGGTAAGGCCACCAAAGATCTCTCGTCGCCTGCCGCGAGTGGGTCGCAGGCGGCAACAGGATCGTCCGAGAAGGAGCTCACTGAGCAGGCTCAAGCGGCCCTGACCGCCGTCCACAGCGGGAAGATGGTCGAGGCCGGCGCGGAGCGGGTGACCGACGGCATCCACACCGAGCCGAGCCTGAGCAAGGGCAAGACGTACAGGCTCAACCTGGTGTGCGTTGGCAACGGCAGTGCGCAAGTGACATTCACACCGGCGAGCACCGGCACAGAGACCAAGGTGCCGTGCGATCAGTCAGTGATGCAGCAGCGGATCACCGTGCACAAGTCGGTACACATCGATGTCGACGGCGCCAAGGGGTCAACCGGCGTGATCGCCTGGCAGATCGACGCCATCTGATCCGGGCATACGGGCGTTTCCGGCACGGCTGCTGGGGGCGCTCAGTCGAGAGGACCCCTCGGCCTTCTGCTCGGTTGGCTCAGGCGTTGGGACGCTTGCCGTGATTGGCCTTCTTCTTCTTACGGCCGCGTCGCTTGTTCCCTCGCTTAGCCATGGTGCGCATCTCCCTCATTCGGGGCTTTCTATGCCTTCGCCAGTCTAGATTCGGCCCGGAGTGTCCGCATCAGCGGTGCCGCGGCCACAGTGCCCATACCGGCGCTCCGCCACCCCGGAGCAATCACTGGCTTGTGTCGAATGCGCGTCGAAGCCGCCCACGCAAACCACCGGGCAACGAGGCGGCAGCCAATCGGTTGCTGACGAGGCCCCGCCGCAGGTCAACACAGCGACGGCGCCCGTCGTCCAGGTCCGCGGCCGCTCCCGCGTCTCCCTCGCCGTGCCGGCCTAACCGGAATGCCGGAACCGGCTGCGGTACTCCGTCGGCGTCGTATTGAGCTTGCGACGAAACGCGCGGATAAGGGTGTCGATCGTGTGGAAACCGCAGGCGGACGCCACACGTTGGAGGGTGTCGTCCGTGGATTCGAGTCGGTTCCGTGCCGCTTCGACGCGGGCTGACTCGATGTAGGCAGCCGGGGTCGTGCCGAGTTCCGTCTTGAAGATCCGGGTCAGTTGTCGTTCGCTCACGTGGGCGTGGTGGGCGAGATCGGGCACGGTGAGGTGGTCGGTGAGGTGCTGCGTGATGTAGTGCCGGAGATCTTCCATGCGTCTGGTGGTCGAGACGGGGTCGATGGGGACGCTGAACTGGCTCTGCCCGCTGGGCCGCTTCAGATACATCACGAGCTGCCGGGCGACGCGCAGCGCGACGGCCTCGCCGAAGTCCTCGGCAACGAGAGCGAGGGACAGATCAAGGCAGGCGGTGATGCCCGCACCGGTCCAGACCTGGCCGTCGCGGATGAAGATGGGGTCGGCGTCGACCTTGACCGAGGGGTGGTCGGCGGCGAGTTGCTGCGCGGTCGACCAGTGGGTGGTGGCGCGTTTGCCGTCGAGCAGCCCGGCGGCTGCGAGGATATGCGCTCCCACACAGACGGATGCGACGCGCTGTGTCCGGGCGGCGAGTGTTTTCACCCAGTGGACGACGGTGGGATCGGTGACGGCGTGGACGCGGCCTTGGTCGTCGACGTCGACCGAGCCGGGAACCATCAGGGTGTCGATGCTCCTCGCGGCGGCATCCGCGAAGGTGATGTCGGGGAGCACGCGAACCCCGGCCGAGGTGGTGACGGGGTCCATGGTTTCGGCCGCCAGGGCCACCTGGTAGCCCGTGGCGTCGCCGGTTTCCCGCTGGAGCAGGGCGAACACCTCCGGTGGGCCGGTGACGTCGAGCAGGTCGACCCCGTCGAAGAGGAGAACGACGACGAACCGGCTGATGCTGGCCGCGGGCATGGGTGGGTGCTCCGTCCGGGGAGGCAGGCGGGGGCCGAGTGGTGGGCGGCGGGCGGCGCCCCCCTCGGGTGTCGGTATTTGCAAGTTACGTGACATTGCCGCCACGCAGCGGGGCTTCGTAGCGTGGTCTGTGTCACCGCTCGGTGACCGTCTTCCACCCACTCGGCACGAGGTGCAGCCATGCCTACGACGACTCTGCGGGAACTCAACGGCTTCGACCAGACGCCGGCGTCGCTCGCGTCCGCGACGCTGATCCTGATCGACTACCAGAACACCTACACCCAGGGTGTGATGGAGCTTGACGGGTGGCAGGACGCGCTCGATGCGGGCGCGGCGCTGCTGGCCCGGGCCAGGGAAGCGGGCGCGCGGATCATCCACGTCATCAACGACGGTGGCGAGGGCACCCCGTACGACATCCGGGCCGAGATCGGCCAGATCCACCCGAAGGTCGCCCCTGTCCAGGGCGAGGCCGTCGTCGTCAAGAAGGTGCCCAACGCCTTCCTCGACACCGACCTGGCCGACCACGTGGACGCCGCCGGGAACAACGACGTCGTGGTCGCCGGCTTCATGACGCACATGTGCGTGGCATTCACCGCCCAGGGCGCGTTCCTGCGCGGCAACCGGCCCACCGTCGTCGCCGACGCCTGCGCAACGCGGCCCCTGCAGACGGCAGTTGCCGAGGTGTCCGCCGAACAGGTCCACCACAGTGCGCTGGCGACGATCGACGACCTGTACGGCGTCGTCGTCCCGTCCGCCGTGTCGCTGAACTGACCACTGCGCCGGGACGCCCCGCTGCCGGGGCGTTGCGTTCCCCCGCACAGTGTTCCCCCGCACAAGGCGTCCCCCCCGGCGGCTCGGCCCGACATCATGCGGGACCGGAGACTCGCCGCAGCCGCAGCCGCAGCCGCAGCCGCAGCCGCAGCCGCAGCCGCAGCCGCAGCCGCAGCCGAAGCCGCGGCGATGGTGTCGCTCACGCTGACGATCACGCCGACCGCCGGCCTGACGAGTCTTCGTGCGCGTGCTTCAGCCTCATCCGGGCGTCCACCTTCTCCGGAGTCGCCACCTCCGACCAGAACCGGTGGCCCGAGACGAACACCGCGAGTTCGCGCTCGCGTTGGCGGAGCTTCTCGACCTCGGCCTGTTCGTCGGGGGTCCAGCCGGGGGAGGCGGGGCGCTCGACCTTGCGCCAGCCGCCCGTGTCGCTGAAGGCGTCCAGCGGTTCGACCGACCAGGGGAGTTGTTTCAGCAGGGCCAACAGCTCGGCCCGGACCTGATGCAGCTCCTCCTGACCGGCGAGGAGGTCACTCGGAAAGTCATAGGTCGCAGCCACGCCGCAATGCTACGCCTGTTCGATTTTGGGAAGCGAGTTCCTTCCGGGACTTCACGCGAACGGGTGGCCGGGGGAGGGGGTGGGTCGCGCCGGGGGTGGGTCGCGCCGGGGTTCCGGCATTAGTCAGGGGAAACTGTGCAGGCCTAACTGGACAGCCTGAGCTGAATAAATTACCGTCCCGGTATGGATCAGGGACCCGTCCGTCCGAACCCCGAAGGCATCTCCGACTCCGCCGCCCGCGCCGCCCGCGATCTGCGGGTCGCGTTCAGTCTGTTGCGGCGCCGTATCAGGGAGGTCGGCGAGACAACGGAGGAGACGCAGGACCTCACGCCCTCCCAGGTGTCCGCGCTCACGCTGGTCAGCAAGAGCGGTGCCGCCACGGCCAGCGGGCTGGCGGCCGCCGAGGGGGTGCGCCCGCAGTCGATGGCGGCCACGCTCGCCGCGCTCGACCAGTACGGGCTGATCGAGCGCAACCCCGACCCGGGGGACGGCCGGCGCCAGCTCATCACGCTCACCGACGCGGGCCGCGAGCGCGTCGAGGGCACCCGGCAGGCCCGTGAGGAGTGGCTGGCCCGGGCCTTCCAGGACCAGTGCACCGAGGCCGAGCGGGGGACCGTCATCGAGGCGATGGCCCTGCTGGAACGGCTCACCCGGCCGTGATACCGGCCCTCCGGGAACGGATCCAACGGCGCTTTTCGACTTCGCGGCGTCGACCGGCCGACGGCTTCGACCGGCGGCTCATCGCCCCCATGGTCCTGGGTTCCGTACTCAACCCGGTCAACTCCTCCATGATCGCGGTGGCGTTGGTGCCGATCGGGCACGCGCTCGGGGCCCCCACGGCGCAGACCGCGTGGCTGGTCTCCGGGCTCTACCTCGCCACCGCCGTCGGGCAGCCCGTCATCGGGCGGCTCGTGGACACGTACGGGCCCCGCCGTCTCTACCTCATCGGTACGGCCCTGGTGGGCATCGCCGGGCTCCTCGGCGCCCTCGCCCCCTCCCTGGGCGCGCTCATCGCCGCCCGGGTGCTGCTCGGATTCGGCACCTCTGCCGCGTATCCCGCCTCGATGCATCTGACCCGGAGCGAGGCCGAGCGCACCGGGCGCGGCAGCCCGGCCGGGGTTCTGACCGTGCTCGCGGTCGCCGGTCAGACCGTCGCCGTCGTCGGCCCCACCCTCGGCGGACTGCTGATCGGCGTGGGCGGCTGGCGCACGATCTTCCTCGTCAACGTGCCGCTGTCGCTGCTCTGCCTGGTCCTGGGGGCGCTGCGGCTTCCCAAGCCGACGGCGCCCGCCGGTCGCCGCCACGCCGTGGACCTCGTCGGCATGGCACTGTTCGCCGCCCTGCTCGTCTCCTTGATGCTCTTCCTGATGAGCCCGCGGGCCGCGCACTGGTATCTGCCCGTCCTCGCCGCGGCGGCGGCAACCGGCTTCGCCCTGCGGGAACTTCGGGTCGCGGAGCCGTTCATCGATCTGAGGGTGCTCGGCGGCAACGCAGCCATCCTGGCCACCTTCCTGCGCCAATTCCTCAGCTATACGTCTGCGTACGCGTTCCTGTACGGGTTCACGCAGTGGCTGGAGGAGGGGCGGGGGCTGCACGCGGCCACCGCGGGTCTCGTCCTGCTGCCGCTGTCCCTGAGCGCGCTGATCGTCTCCGCGGTCACCGGGCGGCGGGAGGCGATCCGCGGCAAGCTGGTCGCCGGCGCTCTTGTCCAAGTCGCCGCATGTGCAGGCCTGTTGATGGTCCATTCCGGCAGCGCCGTCTGGCTGCTCGCTGGGGCCGGCGTCCTCATGGGCGTACCGCAAGGACTCAACGGACTGGCCAACCAGAACGCCCTCTACCGGCAGGCCGACCCCGCCCGGATGGGCTCCGCCGCCGGACTGCTGCGCACCTTCATGTACCTCGGCGCGATGGCCGCGTCCGCCGCCGACGCGGCCTTCTTCAGGCACGGCGCCGACACCGGCGGCCTGCACCAGCTGGCCCTCTTCATGCTCGCCGGAGCCGTGCTGCTCCTGGCGGTGACCCTGCTCGACCGCTCCCTTCGCCATCTCACCCCCCGAAAGGCCTGACCATGGCTGTCACCACGCTCGACCCGCGCACCGCGCTCGTCCTCGTCGACCTGCAGAACGGCACGCTCGGAAACCCCGCCCTCGTCCCGTACACCGCCGCCGAGGTCCTGGCGCGGGCCGGTCAACTCGCCGACACCTTCCGTGCCCAGGGCCTTCCGGTCGTCCTCGTCCGGGTGACCTTCGCCGCCGACGGATCGGACGCCACGCCCGGCCGCGTCGACGGCCCGAGCCGCTCCCGCAGCTGGCCGGAGGGCTGGGACATCATCGTCGACGAGCTGACCGGCCACCCCGAGGACATCGTCGTCACCAAGCGCAACTGGGGCGCCTTCCACGGCACCGACCTCGATCTGCAGCTGCGCCGCCGGGGCATCACCCAGGTCGTGCTGGCGGGCGTCGCCACCAGCATCGGCGTGGAGTCCACCGCCCGCGCCGCCCACGAACACGGCTACCACGTCACCCTGGCCACCGACGCCATGACCGACATCGACGCCGAGACCCACCGCAACAGCGTCGAGCGGATCTTCCCCCGGCTCGGCGAGACCGGCGCCACCGTGGAGATCGTCGAGCTGCTGGACAAGACCCGGGCCTGAGGGCGGTCCCTCGACGGGCCACCGCTACCTTTGAGCCTCGTGACCCTGGATGATCTGCGTGTTTTCGTCGCCGTCTGCCGGGCCGGGAGCCTCAGCGCCGTGGCCCGGGAGCTGGGCTGTACCCAGTCGGCGGTGAGCCAGCACGTACGGCGGCTGGAGCGCGAGGTCGGGGTCGGGCTGGTGGAGCGGCAGGCGCGCGGCGTCGTGCCGACGCGGGCCGGGCGGGTGCTGGAGCGGGCCGCCGCCGAGGGGATATCCGGGCTCGACCTCGCGCTGCGGCGGCTGGAGGAGATGGTGCGCGGGGGCGGCGGGGTGGTGCGGATCGCCACGGGCGGCGCCACCGTGCGGCACTTCATGGCCGACGCGGTGGTCGACTTCCGGCGGCGGTATCCGCAGGTGAGCCTGGAGTTCCAGACCGAGAGCTCCAGCCGTAGCTGTTTTGACGCGCTCGGCGACCACGGGCTCGACCTCGCCTGGGTCACCCTAGGACCAGCCGTGCGCGGTGTCGAGCAGCGGCCCGTCGTCGAACTCCCCTGGGTGCTCGCCGTACCCGCCGACGACGCACTCGCCGGGCGGGAGCGCGTCGAGGGGAAGGAGCTGGCGGGCATGCGGCTCATCGGGCTGCCCGAGAACTCCACCTCCCGCACCCATCTCGACGCCGCCTACCGGGAGTTGGGGATACCGGCCGCCGCCTCCGGCACCAGCGTCGCCGACTGGGACACCGCGATCCTGCTCGCCGAACTCGGCCTGGGTCACGCCGTCGTCCCCGCGCTGCCCGGCCGGCGGGACTCCGGCCACCCCGGCCTCCGCTTCATCCCCGTCCCGGCGCTCCCGCCTCTCACCGTCGGCTGGGCCGCACGCCAGTGGGACGCCCTCTCGCCCGCCGCCCGCGCCTTCGCCGACACGGTGACCCGCCACTGCGAGGACCGATCCGCAGGAGTACGCGACTGACGGTAGGGGTCAGTGCCCGGCTCCCGCCAGCTCCCGCACCAGCCCGCCCGCGACCGGCACCGGCACACCGAACCGCTCGGCCGCCCGCAGCAACGCCCCGCCGATCGCGTCCAGTTCGAGCGGACGGCCCGCCTCGGCGTCGCGCTGCATGGAGGACTTGGTCTGAGGCGGGAAGGCGTCGTAGCGGGCGAGGGCGGCCGCCGGGTCGACGGGGGCGCCGCTCGCCCGGCTGACCGCCGCCGTCTCCTCGACCAGGGCCGCCAGCTCCTCGCGGTGCTGCGTGCGTACGTCGCCGAGCGGCAGCCCGTACCGGGTCGTCAGCAGGGCGAACGGCGCGAGGAACGCCATCTTCGCCCACAGCGCCGCCGCCTCGCCGTCCTGGACCTGGACGCGCGCACCGGCCCACTCCAGGGCGCCTGCGAGTGCGTCGAGCCGTTCGCGCGGTGCCGTGTCGCCGGTCAGATCGATCTCCGCGAACGGGCTGCCGTGCTCGATCAGCCCCGGAGCGAGGCGAGTCGACTCCACCCGGATCACCGCGGGCGCCACCTGCTCGGGGCGGTAGCGCGCGCGGAGGGCCGCCGGATGCTCGACGCCGTTCAGGAACGGTACGACCAGACCGTCGTCGCCCAGCACCTTCGCCGGGACGCGCTCCAGGGCCGCGTCGAGGACGGTGGCCTTGACCGCGATCAGGCACGCGTCGACGGGTTCGCGCAGCTCCGTGTCCGCCTCCACGCGCGCGGTGAAGTCGCCGAAGTGAGCGCTGCGCACGCGGATGCCGTCCGCACCCAGCACGCGCGCGCTCTGCTCCCCTGCCAGGCAGATCACCCGGTTCCCGGCGCGCGCCAGGAGCGCGGCGAGCAGCCCGCCGACCCCGCCCGGGCCCAGTACCGCCACCGTCAGCCGGTCCTTCGCCATGATTCCCGCTCCTCTCGCCATGCCCTCGAGCGAGGGCCCCGGCGATGATCACAAGGCACGGACACCCGAGTCAATCCTCGGAGAAGCTTGCCCAACTCCAAGGCGCTGCTTGGGTCTCGCTACGGCAGACGTACAAAAGCCCCCGGCTCCAGCAGGCGCAGCCGGTCCGTGAGTCCGGCGTCCGCGAAGGCCTTCGTCAGCGTCGCGCCGTCCTGCGTGAAGTGGCCCCAGTGCTCGAAGTGCAGCGGTACGACGATGGGGGTGTCCCCGCCCGAGCGAAGTCGAGAGTGGGGGAGGGCGCCGAGGATCTCGGCCGCCCGCACCGCGTCCTGGCTCGTCAGGGTCAGCGGGGCGTCCGGCACCAGCGGTGTGCGGGCCGCGCCCGCGAACAGCACGGCCACGTCGAACGGCCCCTCCCGGCCGGCGATGTCGCGCACGACGTCCAGGGACGCGTTGTCGCCGCTCACATACACCTTGGGCAGCCCGTCTCCGGACAGTGCGAAGCCGGTCACCTCGCCCACCAGCGGCTCCGAGCCGTCGGGCCCGTGCTGCGCGGGCAGGGCGGTCACCCGCAGCACACCCCCGTCGGGGCGCGGCAGTTCGACCGACTCCCAGGAGGGCAGGGCCCGCACGGGCGCGCCGATCCGGCCGTACGCCGACGCCGTCGACAGTGTCAGTGGGGCGCCCTGGAGATACGTACGCCCGGAGGTGTCGAGGTTGTCCGGGTGCTGGTCGTGCGAGAGCAGTACGGCGTCGACCGCGCCGACCTCCGCGGCCCCCAGCGCCGGCCCGGCCGTCTTGACCAGCTTCCGCGCGCCGATCGGGTACTCGCCGGGCGCGTCGAAGGTCGGATCGGTCAGCAGCCGTACGCCGCCGAGCGTGATGAGGGCCGTGGGGCCGCCGACGTAAGTGATCTCCACAGTGGTCATGCCCTGCACAATCGGCGCGGGATCAGCGCTATTCCGGGGCCGTGACGGCGCGTACGCGCGAGACTGGACGTATGTGCCGCAGCATCAAGACGCTCCGTCCGCCCGCGCTCCCCGAGGAAGCCACCGAGGAGGAGATCCGCGCCGCCGCCCTCCAGTACGTCCGCAAGGTCTCCGGCTTCCGTGCCCCGGCCGCCCACAACCGTGAGGCCTTCGACCGTGCGGTCGAGGCGATCGCGGCGGCCACGGCCGACCTCCTCGACGGCCTGGAGGTACGTGGGGCGGTGGCCCAGCGCGCCGGCTGACCCGCAGGCTCAGGCGCCGGTGCCCGATTCCTGGACGGCGGGCCGCCGCATCAGGTACGCCGCCCCGGCGCCGGCGACGAACAGGGCCGCGAAGGAAACCCCGGTGGCCAGCCAGGTCGCGCCCAGCCACTGGCCGCCGAAGTAGCCGAGGGCCACGCTGTACGCGGCCCAGACGAGGCCCGCGAGGATGGACCAGGGCAGGAACTCGCGCACCCGGCGGTGCGCCGCGCCGGCGCCGAGTGAGACGACCGAGCGGCCGGCCGGGGCGAAGCGGGCGACGACGACCAGGGCGCCGCCGCCGCGCGAGAGGGCCACGCCGAGACGTTCCTGCGCGCTGGTCAGGCGGCGGGAGCGGGCGATGGCCCGGTCCAGGCGCTCCCCGCCGCGCCAGGCCAGGCGGTAGGCGACCAGATCGCCCAGGACCGAGGCGGTGGCCGCGCAGAGGGTGAGCATCAGGATGTCGGGCACGGCGTGCGGGACGGCACCGGTGGCGGAGCCCGCCGCGGCCGTGGCGGCCGTGATGACCAGGACGCCGCTCGGCAGAACCGGCAGGAACACATCAAGAAGAACGGACACGGCCACCGCCGCGTAGATCCATGGGCCGCCGGTCAGCGACCCCACACTCTCCAGCACCGAAACACTCCCCTGAAATCCCCCGTAGGCACGACCACGCCGCGACGTCGCGGGGAGCGGCAGGGCGGCCTGTAACAGCCATACAGCGTACGCGGCGGTGTGACAGGAGATCCACGGGGGGCTCATGTGTCTGTCACACCGCCTTCACGCGCCGTATCGGCCGGGGGCGGGGATCAGGCCGCGACGGGCTCCGAGGCCCGCTTGTCCTCCGTGGCCGAGGAGGTGCGGCCGGCGAACAGCTGGTCGAGGCCGAGCGCACCGGAACCGGTGAACACGAGCAGGAGCATGGTCCAGCAGAACAGTACGGCGAGTTCGCCGCCGTTCTGGATCGGCCACAGCGCCGCCGACTGGTGCACGTCGAAGTAGGCGTACGCCATCGAGCCGGACGAGATGAGGGCCGCCGCGCGGGTGCCGAGGCCCAGCAGTACGAAGGAGCCGCCGACGAGCTGGATCACGGCCGCGTACCAGCCGGGCCAGGTTCCGGCGTCGATGGCGGCGCCGTGGGTGCCCGCGGCGCCGCCGAGCACGCCGAAGAGGGAAGCGGCACCGTGCACGGCGAAGAGCAGGCCGACGACTATGCGGAACAGGCCGACGGCGTAGGGCTGGGCGCTGTTGAGGCGTCCGGTCATGTGGGGGAACTCCTTCGGTCTGTCCGGTCCGTGGGGGACCGGATCTGGGGACGGAACCGAGTGAGTCATCAACGTTAGGCGAACCTAATCAATGCTTGCAAGTTCAACATTCGGCCATGGAGCGGATTCCGTTTGCCGTTCCGTTTCGGCTGTCGCCGCACGTAGCGCGGCCCGCGCCACCGCGTCGGCGTCCGAAAGTGTGACCGAATCCACCCCTGGCCGGGCCCCGGCCGCGGTCACCCAGTGCACGCCCTCCGTGGGCACCCCGAACGCGAACCGCCTTGGGTGCGCCCGCCCTTGACGGTCAATCAGACGGTAGGGGCGGGGTGTTACGTCCAGCCCCCCGGTTTCGTAACCGTCGACGGTGTGCGGGCGGCACTGCCCCGTCCTCAGTAGCCGCGCGAGGAGTTCGTCGGCACTGCGCCGCACATCCGGTTCCGGTAGCCGTGCTTCCACCAGGGTCCTCGCCCGTACGGCCGATCCCGGCACGTCGGGGGAGTGCGCCACCCATGCCCCGCCCTCCGCCCGCACCTCGAGCCGTGGGCCGACCACGTCCAGGACGCCCGCTTCGATCAGTGCGGCCATCTCCTCGACGCGACGCCGGGGCGGCCCGATGGAGAGGAAGGCGTTCAGCGGCGTATACCAACGGTCCAGGTGGGCCCGGCGGGATTCGCCCGACAGCCCGCCGTGGTCCACGATCCGCCGCAGCTCGTTGCGCAGATCGCGCAGCACGTCGAGAGCGGCTTTGAGGGGGCCTTCGACATTCCCGAGCGCGGCCTGCCCGGCGTCCTCGCGCAGCCGGCCGAGCAGCCAGTCGCGCCAGGCGCCGACATCGGTGAAGGCATGTCCGGCGTACGGGCGTGACAGGCGGTCCCAGGACCAGCGGTCGGCGTCCCCGATGCCGAACTCCTCGAGAAGAGCGGCCTCTTGGGGATCACGATGACCGACGGCGAGGAAGCGCTCCCTGAAGTCCGGCGCCTCGGGCCACCCCAACAACGCCTCGTAGTACACCGTTTCCACCTCCTTAGCGACCAGCGGCCATATCTCGCGCAGGAAGTCCGGCGCGTCACCGGAGTCCGCGCGCTTGCGGAAGCGGGAGATCACCTCGTCGGTGAGGACGGCAGGCGTGTGACGGCCGTACGGACCCTTGGCGTTGTCGCCGCGTGCCTGGTACGGGACACCGCGCCGGGAGCCGGCGTACAGGCGCGGCTCGCGGCCCGAGGGCAGATAGCGCATGCCCTCGGGGGTGCGGACGAAGTGGCCGCCGCGACCGGTCGTCAACAGGGCCATGTGATCGAAGAAGTTGAGGCCAAGGCCCCGCAGCAGGACCGGTTCGCCGGGGCCCAGCGGGGAGAGGTCGACGTCGGCCGGGTTGGCGGGCGGGACATGGCGCAGGCCGTGCCGCTCGGCGTACGCGGTCAGGCGCCGCTGCTCCGGGTCGGCGAGTACCGGCAGATGACCCTGCGTGAGGACGACGGCGGCGAGGCCGGACAGGGTGCGGCCGGTGGACAGGGTGAGGGTCTGACAGCCGTCGGGTGCGTCGTCGAGCCGTATCGCGCGGGCCGCGTGCACCTCGACCCGCACCGCCTCGGGCGCCCCGCGCACCACCTCGCCGAAGACCCACTCCAGGTACCGGCCGTACTGGGCGCGGGTCGGATACTCGTCCGGGCCCAGCTCGCCACCCGCCCACTCATGCAGGCTCGGCCCCGGACATATCGGCCCCGAGCAGTCCACGCTCTCGTCGGTGAACAGCGTCACCTGCGAGGCCACGGTGTTCATCAGCAGATGCGGCGACTGCGCGGTGCGCCAGACACGGCCGGGCCCTGGCGGCTCCGGATCGACGACGTGGACCGTCAGTCGCCTGCCCGGTGGGAGCAGCTCCGACGCGGAGGCACAGAGACGTTCCAGGACGCTGGAGCCGCGGGGGCCCGCGCCGACCAGGGCGACGGAGACAGGGGTGGTCCCGGCGGGCGCGGAGGGTGCTGCAGACAAAGGTGTGACTCCCGGGCGTGTGGGGCGCATGGCAGCAAACCGCCCGCTGGAAGCGGACGGTCCGCCTCATCATGCCGTCGTACGGTGCGGGAGCCGAGCCCTGCAGCGGATGATCGGCGCGGGGTGTGGGATGCGTCACGAGCATCACGGACAACGCGCACAACAACCGTACGGAAAGGGACTATTGCGGGACGAGAGGGGTGAGGACGGACTCCATGACGGTCGCCAGCCGGGCGCTTCCGCCGCTTCCTCCGCTTCCGCCGCTTCCTCCACGGCCGTCACTTCCGCCCCCGCGCACCGCCCGCGCCTGCTCGAGCCGCAGCGACGCCGAACGACCGCGCAGGGTCAGCGTCATCAGCTGATTCCCGAACCAAGGGCCGCCGGTCTTCCGCCAGTCCACCGGAGGACGGGCGCAGCCGCCGTGCCGGGCGAACCGGTGACCGAGAGCCCGCGCCAGTCCGCCCCAGCCGAAGCGGAAGCCGAGCCGTATGGAGAGCGGGATGGAGTTGTGCACCGGGGAGCAGGTCAGCTGGAAGACCCGGGCGTCGGGCCCACGGCCGGGCCAGGACGGCTCGGCGACATACGCGTGGTGGACGTCTCCCGACAGCACGCACACGGTCGCTGGTGCCGCCGCCCCCGAGCCGGCCTCGGCGATCAGCTCCGTCAACGCCGCGAACGACGCAGGGAACGCCGCCCAGTGCTCCAGATCCGCCCGCCGCCGCAGCCCCTCCCCGAGCCGCGCCCAGCGTGCGCCCCGCTCGCCACGGCACAGCGCCGCGTTCCACGCCTCGGCGTCGTGCACGAGCGGGGGCAGCAGCCAGGGCAGGGAGGTCCCGATGAGGAGATGGTCGTACGAGCCGGGCGCGTCCAGCGCCTGTGCCCGCAACCACTGAGCCTCCCCCGGATCGAGCATCGAGCGGTTCTCCTCCTCCAGAACGCGGGCCGCGCGCGTGTCGAGCATGATCACGCGGGTGCGCCCGAAGTCGCGGCGGTAGCTCCAGCGGACCGAGGCCGGGTCGGTGTCGGCCTGGGCGGCGAAGGCGCGCAGCACGTCCGTACCGTCGGGTGTCTTGCGGACGGCGGCGTACAGAAGGTCGTCGGACAGCTCGCCCGGTGAGAGGTTGCCGAGGTGCTGATACACCCAGTACGACATCAGGCCGCTCAGCACCCGCTCACGCCACCACGGGGTGGCGCGCATGTCGGCGACCCAGGCGGCGCTGGTGTTCCAGTCGTCGATCACGTCATGATCGTCAAAGATCATCAGGCTTGGCACGGTGGACAGCAGCCAGCGGATCTCGGGATCGAGCCAGGACTCGTAGTAGAGGCGGGTGTACTCCTCGTAGTCCGCGACCTGGTTGCCCGGAGGGTCCGCCAGACCCCGGCGCGCGGCGATCCACCGACGCGTCGCCTCCGAGACCTCATCCGCGTACACCTGGTCGCCCAACAGCAGCAGCACGTCCGGGCGTTCGCCGTCGGGGGCCGAGGCGATACGGGCGGCGAGCGTGTCCAGGGCGTCGGGCCCCACCGGGTCCTTCTCGTCCTCCGGGGGCGCGGCCCAGCGACAGGAGCCGAAGGTGACGCGGACGGCGGCTTCGCCGGCGTCGGGGGTGCGGACGACCGAGGGCGGGAAGGGGGAGCCGGGCAGCGGCCAGACGTTGTCGCCGTCCAGCAGGACCTCGTACGCGCAGGCCGTGCCCGGCGTCAGCCCGCTGACCGGCACCAACGCGTAGTGATGGCCCGCGACTTGGAAGGTACGGGCCGTGCCGCGGGTGCCGTCGGCGCAGCGCACCTCGGCGGTGCAGGGACGGCTCGCCTCGACCCAGAAGGTCGCGGACGAGCCGTCGACGTACCTCAGCAGCGGCCCCAGGCGCAGCTCCGCCATGGTGATCACCCTCCTCCGTCGCCCCGTACGGTACGGAACGACGGAGGTCGGCGGGGAGGGGCAGGGAACCGCGAGTATCGGCCCGGGCGGTCAGCAGCCGCTGAGGACCGAGCTCAGCTTGGACTTCTCCGCGGAGTCGACCGAGAGGTCGTAGTAGTACTTCACCTGGACCCAGGCGCGCACGTAGGTGCAGGCGTACGAGCTGAGCGGCGGCATCCACGTGGCCGGGTCCTGGTCACCCTTCGACTGGTTCACGTTGTCCGTGACCGCGAGGAGCTGCGGGCGGGTCACGTCGTTGGCGAAGGACTGGCGGTGGGCGGTGGTCCAGGCGCTGGCTCCGGAGTCCCATGCCTCGGCCAGCGGCACCAGGTGGTCGATGTCCACGTCGGAGGCGGCGGTCCAGGTGGCACCGTCGTAGACCGAGTGCCAGCTGCCGCTGGTGGCGGTGCAGGCGGAGTCGGTGACGACGTTCGTACCGTCGCGCTTGAGGATGTACTCACGGGTGTTGCAGGTGCCGCTGATGGTGATCCACGTCGGGAACAGGTCGCGGCTGTAGCCGGTGCGGTTCTCGGTCGCCACGGTGAGCGAGGCGAGGTAGGTGCGGGCGGTGGCGGCGCTGACCGGGGTGGGGAGGGCGGCGGAGGCGGTCGGGCCGTTGAAAATCCCGGCCATGGCTATCAGGCCCGTGAGGGCGGCGAGTATGCTCAGCCGTCGACGCGCGTAGACCTTTGGCATGCGAACTCCCTTGGGGTGTGGGGGCGTTGGGGTGCGAGCGAGGGAATGCTCGCGGCGCCGTATTGCGGCGAGGTGTGTGTTCGGTAAGAAGCTAGTGACGTGTGCATGACAGGACAAGGTGCGGGGCGGGACTTTCGGCCCTGAGGGCTGCTTCGGCGGTCCCGTACTATGGATGGCGCAGAAGGGGAGTAGCTCTTCGCCGGACCGTCGACATACTGCTCAGCTCGTCTGAGCCGGCGCCCGGAGGCAGGCCCACATTCGCGGGGTCGGCCAGCGAGACCTTCGGCAAGCAGTGCACTTGCCCGTGCCGTGACGTTCGGTGGGGGCGCTTTCGCCCGCGCCTTCCGGTGCGGGTGCCGTGTGTGCTGCCGTGCCGAGGTGTCGCAGCGCAGTCACAGACTCTCGGTGGGGCGGCCCGACCGATTGAGGAACCTTGATCAGCTTCAGCGTTATGGCGCTCGTCTTCGGCGTCGTCTTCCTTGCCGAGCTGCCGGACAAGACCGCCCTCGCCGGGCTCGTCCTCGGCACGCGCTATCGCGCCTCGTACGTCTTCGCCGGTGTCGCCGCCGCGTTCGCCCTCCATGTCGCCCTCGCCGTCGCGGCGGGCAGTGTCTTCACCCTGCTGCCGCAGCAGATCGTGCACGCGGTCACCGGGGTGCTGTTCCTGGGCGGCGCGGCGGTGCTGCTGATGAAGAAGGGCGAGGACGAGGATGAGATCCGCAAGCCCGCGAACCAGAGCTTCTGGAAGGTGTCGGGGGCGGGGTTCATGCTCATCCTCGTCGCCGAGTTCGGCGACCTCACCCAGATCATGACGGCGAACCTCGCTGCGCGGTACGACGATCCGCTGTCCGTGGGTCTTGGTGCGGTGCTGGCTCTGTGGGCGGTCGCGGGGCTGGGGATCGTGGGCGGTAAGGCGCTGATGAAGCGGGTGCCGTTGGGGTTGGTCACCAAGGTGGCGGCGGTGCTGATGCTGTTGCTGGGGGCGTGGAGTCTGTACGAGGCGGTGGCGGGGTAGGTCGGTGGAGTCTGTACGAGGCAGTGGCGGGGTAGGTCGGCTGCCTTGCGCCCGGTGACTGGTTCGGGTCGCCTCCGGCCCGGTGGGGGGTCGGGGCCGCGCCGGTACATCCGCCCGCATCCGAACGGATCGACTGTGGGTGAGGAGGGTGCCGTATGCCTTTGATCCGTCCGG
>NZ_JBEZKJ010000114.1:0-23802 GCF_040651675.1 Streptomyces sp. NPDC048415
GTTGTCGGGGAAGGAGGCCTTGTCCGTTGACCGGCCGGGGCATGGCAGGGCGGGCGCGAGGCGCGGGCCGTGTGAGCGTGCGGGCGCGGGGCGCGGGCCGCATGGCAGGGCAGGCGCAAGCCGCGGGCCGCATGAGAGTGCGGGCGCGAGGCGCAGGCCGCAGGACAGTGACGTACGTGATCAAGCACCAGCCGACCAAGGAGCCCGCACCGTGACCGAGCACGTCGAGTGGAGTGAACCGGAGGCCACCGCCGCTCCGGCGAACGCCCCCGTCACGCCCGCCGACGCCGCCGACGCGGCGCGGCTCGTCGCCTTCGGGCTGCAGCCCAAACTGCAGCCCGCGCGCGACCAGGAGTACGCCGAACTGCTGCGCCGCTACCGCGAGGATCCGCCGTTCGCGCGGCTCGCCGACGCCGTGGCCGCCGGGCTCGGCCTGGTCGTCCTGGAGGTGTCCCCGCGCGCGGGAATGGCGGTGACCGCGGCCGAGGACTCGGTCTTCGCCGTCCGCATGGGCGACTACGCGCGTCGCACGTCGGCCGACTCCGGGGACCGCTTCCTGCATGGACTTGCCCATCTCGCCGTCGCCGCCATGGCGTTCCCCCGCCCCGAGGACCTCGCCGACGACGGATACATAGGGCGCGTCTCGGTCAACGGCGTCGACGCGTTCGTACGGCAGGCCTGTCGCCGTCTGGAGGAGCGGGCCGAGCTATCGGGGGAGAACACCGACCCGGCGACGGACGCGCCGGGCCTGGAGGCGGCCTGGCGGATCTGGGCGCGGCGCAGCTCCACCGGCGCCACCAAGGACGCCCGAAGACTGGCCGGATCGACCACCGGCATCGTCGGCAAGGCCGTCGCGTTCCTCACCGACTCCGGGTTCCTGCAGCGCACCGGGGACGACGCCGGAGGGACGTACCGGACGACGGCCCGCTATCAGCTTCAGGTCCGTGACATGGCGGCCGGCGCCGCCATGACCGAACTCCTTGAGCTGGGCATCGTCCCGGTGACCGACGGCACCGCGACGCTGATGCCCGCCGAGGACACCGAGGATCTGGAGCTGGCGGCCGGGGCCGGGCTGCCGTTCCACTCCTGACCGACCGCCGAGTGCCCCTCAACTCCTCAACTTCGCTTACAACTACGAGAGTCCGCCGCCATGTACGAGCTGTCCCGGGTCCGCCTCTACTCCATCGGGCCTGCCGGTGCGCGCTACGCCGACACCGTGCTGGACCTCAGAGGTGTGGGCGAGCCCGTGCCCGACCCCGCGCCCACCCAGGCGGAGTTCTTCGAGGAGGAGCCTGTCGGACCGCCGCGCCGGCCCGCGCCCGCGGGCGTGCTCTTCCTGGAGAACGGCGGCGGCAAGTCGGTGCTGCTCAAGCTGATCTTCTCGGTGATGCTCCCGGGACACCGCAACACGCTGGGCGGCGCCAGCTCCGGTGTGCTGCGCAAGTTCCTGCTCGCCGACGACTGCGGACACGTCGCCCTGGAGTGGCAGCACACCCTGACCGGTGAGTGTGTGGTGGTCGGCAAGGTGAGCGAGTGGCGCGGGCGGCAGGTCTCCAATGACCCGAGGAAGTTCGCCGAGGCCTGGTACTCCTTCCGGCCCGGACCGGGCCTGAGCCTGGACAATCTGCCCGTCGCCGAGGCGACCGCCGTACGCCCGCCCGTCGAGGGCGCGTCCGGTGCGCAGGGGCGGCGGCGCACCATGAAGGGCTTCCGGGACGCGATCACCGAGGCGGGCAAGGCGTACCCGCACCTCGAAGTGCACTGGGAGGAGATCCACGACCGCTGGAACGAACACCTCGGCGACCTGGGCCTCGACCCCGAACTCTTCCGCTACCAGCGCGAGATGAACGCCGACGAGGGCGAGGCCGCCGGTCTCTTCGCGGTCAAGAAGGACTCAGACTTCACGGACCTGCTGCTGCGCGCGGTCACCGACACCCGGGACACGGACGGGCTCGCCGACCTGGTCGGCGGCTTCGGCAACAAGCTGGGGAGCCGCGCCGAGCTGATCGCCGAACGGGAGTTCACGGCCGGGTCGGTGGACCTGCTGGGGCGGATCGTCGACGCCGCCGAGGCACGGGCACGCGCGCGTGACATCCATGCCGGCGCCGAGCGGCGTACCCGGACGCTGGCACGGCGGCTGTCGGCGCGGGCCGTGCGGGAGCGCGTACGCGCCGGTGAGCTCGCGCAGCGCGTGACCTCCGCCGCGCACGCCGTCACCGATGCCGAGGGCGCCCGCGGGCGCAGCGCGCTCGTCGCCGCCGAACTCGCTTACCGACACGCCTCGTTGGCGCTCGCCGGCGCCGAGAAGGCCGCGGCCGCGCAGAAGCGCGAGCTGGCCGACGGGCGCACCCTGCACTCCGCCTGGCAGGCCGCCGAGCTCGTGCTGCGGCACCGTGCCGCCGCCGACCGCTCCGCGCGCGTGGCCGCCGCGATCCTGGAGGCCGAACGGGACGCCGCGCCCGCGCTCGCCGCCCGGGCCGAGGCCGCCGTCGACCTCGTACGCGCCCTGCACCGCGCCGCCGAGGGCGCCGAGGCACTCGCCAACGAGGAGGAAGAGCGTTCCGCCGGACTCCAGGAGGTCGGCGAGACGGCGTACGCCGACTCGACCGCCGCGGCCACCGCCGCGCAGCGCGCCCGCAGTGAGGTCGGGCATCTGCGCCAGCGCCTGACCGAGGTCGAGCAGGAGACCGCCGAGGCGGTCCGCGCCGGCTGGCTCGACGACAGCGCCCCGGACGCCGACCCGGCCCGGGCCGCCCTAGCCGCCAGCGACGCCGAGAAGACGGCCGTCGCGGCCTGGGACACCGCACGGGAGGCCTCGCGACATGCCTCGGAGCACGCCCGCGAGGCCGCGTCCGCGGAGTCCCGCGCGGAACTGACGGCCGCCCGCGCGGCGGACGCGGCGACGGCGGCCGAGCACGCGTACGACGCCGAGCGGCGTACGGCTCAGGCGCTGGCGGGGGAGGAACGGCTGGCGGAACTGCTGAGCCTGCCGGGCGCCTCCGGCGCGAGGCGCGGCGGGACGCTGGTGCCCCGGGCGCGGGCGGCCGCATCCACGGGCCGCGGGGCGGGGAGTGGTTCGCCGGAGGGCCTGGCCGGGGGCGGGCAGGGGGGTGTTCGCGCGGCGGGTAAGGGTGTCGACGGTGGTGCCGTCGGTGACGGGGTGGCCGGGCTCGACGAACAAGCCGCTTCGGGCAGCCAAGCTGTTGCCCCCGGCCAAGCCGGCTCGGGCGGCGAAGCCGCTTCCGTCGGACGAGCCGCTTCCGTGGGACGAGTTGCCTCCGTCGGCGAAGCTGACTCGGGCGGCCGAGCTGCCTCGGCCGGCGAAGCCGCTTCCGGCAGGCATGCCGGCCCGGATGGCCAGGCCGCCTCCGTCGGCGAAGCCGCCTCCGGCAGCCAAGCCGGCCCGTCCGGGCAAGGCGCCGCCGCCGGCGTCGGCCACGCCCGCCGCGTAGGCCAAGTCGAGCGCGGCGACGCGGTCGCTGACCGCTCGGGTCGCGGCGCGGCCGGTAGCGCCGTCGACGTCTGGGCCTCGGCCGAAGCTCCTCTCACCCCCGAAGAGTTGGACCACTACGCCGACGAACTCCGCGAGCTGCTCGACGACGGTGTCGCCTCAGCCGAGCGGCAGCTGTTCGACCTGCGGACCGCCGCGGCCGACGACGCGCGCATCCTCGGCGCACTCGGAGACGGCGGACTTCTGCCAGCGGGGCCGGACGTGCTGGCCACCGTCGAGTACCTCGGTGAGCACGGCATCCCAGCCCTGCCCGGCTGGCGCTATCTCGCGCAGGCTGTCGACCCCGTCGACCACGCGCGCGTGCTGGCCGCCCGGCCCGAGCTCGTCGACGGCGTGATCATCACCGATCCGGACACGCACGCGCGGGCCCGCGAGGCGCTCAGTGACGCGGCGCTGCTGCCGCGATCCGCGGTGGCCGTAGGTACGGCCGCCGCGCTGCTCGCCCCGACTCCGGCCGCCGAGGCGGGCGACAACAGAGTCGATGTATTCCTCGTACCGCCGAACCCGGCCATGCACGACGAGCACGCCGCGGACGAGGAGCGGCAGGCGCTCCGTACCCGCGCCACCCAGCGGGACGAGGAGATCCGGGTGCTCGCGGCCCGGCTCGGCAAGGACCGCGAACTGGCGGCGCGGCTGGCGTCCTGGCGTACCGGATGCCCCGCCGGACGGCTCCTCGAGCTCGCCGCCGCCGCCCGGGACGCGCGCGCGTTCGCGGAGGAGGCCGAGGCCGAGCTGACTCAGGCACGTACCGTCCGGGCGGAGGCCGACGAGGCGGCGGCCGACACGGCGCGCGTACGGGACGAGCGGCAGGAGGCCGCCCAGCGCGCCCGCCGCGCCGCCGACGCGCTCGCCGGGCTCGCCTTCCGGCTGCGCGAACGCGCCGGCTGGCAGCTCAAGCTGCGCGAACTCGCCGACGAGGCCACCGAGTCGGAGACCCGCGCCCAACTCTGCCTGGAACGCGCCCGCGCCGCCGACGAGGACCGCCGCGCCGCCCAGCGCGCCGCCGACGACGCCCGCCGCACGGCCCGCGCGCTGCGCGCCGAGCGCGCGGAGATCGCGGGCGCCCCCGACGACGTACCGCGGGACGAGAGGAGCGCGTCCAAGTCGTCGCTGCCCGCCCTGCGGGAGGCCTACCGGGCCGCGTCCCAGCTGTACGAGAAGGTCGGCGTCGGCGCCGATCTGCGGGCCGAGCAGGCACGGGCCGAGAGCGA
Source organism: Streptomyces sp. NPDC048415 (assembly GCF_040651675.1). Classification (NCBI taxonomy): domain Bacteria; kingdom Bacillati; phylum Actinomycetota; class Actinomycetes; order Kitasatosporales; family Streptomycetaceae; genus Streptomyces; species Streptomyces sp. NPDC048415. Next base: position 4,723 of record NZ_JBEZKJ010000114.1, read on the forward strand.
CGAGAGCGGCGCGCTGGCGGAGCTGGACCGGCTCAGCAACAAGGTGCGCATGCGAGCCGCCCAGCTCCTGGAGTCGCCGGACGGTTCCGACGGACCGTCCCGGCAGGCCGCCGCCGCCCGTGCCGAGGAGCTCGTGCAGCTCCTGGAGACGCGTATGTCGAGCGCGAGCGAGCAGCTGGGACGGTTGCGCGGTGAGGCCGAGCGGCACGCGCCCGAGGACGGCGAGGCGCATACCGAGCTGCCGCAGGAGCTGGTTCCGCGCGACGCCGAGCACGCCCAGAGCCTGCTGCGCACCGCCACCGCAGAACTCGCCTCCCGTACCGAGGCGTTGAGCCAGGCACGCGCGGCGCACGCCGAACTGCTCGACGCCCATCGGGCCGCCGAGGACGCGGCCGGTGGCTTCGACGAGACGGCCGCCCTGCTCCGGGATCTCCTGCGGGAGCACTCCGAGGAGGAGCAGGAGGAGCCCGAGCCCTACCCCGGCACCCTCGAAGAGGCCCGGCACTCCGCCGCCGAGGCCCGCCGCTCGCTGCGCGGCTGCGCCGCCGATCTGTCCGCCGCCGAGGCCGCCGTGAGGGAGGCGAGCGACATCCTCGTACGGCATGCCAACTCCACGCGCTACGAGCAGGTGCGCACACCCGCCCGGCAGCAGATCCGCGAGCTGCCCGCGGCGGCGCTGCCCGAGCACGCCCAGAAGTGGGCGGACGCCTTCGCCCCCCGGCTGCGGGTGCTGACGGACGAGTTGGAGCAGCTGGAGCGCAACCGGGACTCGATCGTGGACCGGTTGCGGGGGCTTGTGGAGTCCGCGCTCGCCACTCTGCGCTCCGCACAGCGGCTGTCCCGGCTGCCGGAAGGGCTCGGAGAGTGGTCCGGGCAGGAGTTCCTGCGCATCCGCTTCGAGGAGCCCGACCAGGCGACGCTGACCGAGCGGCTCGGCGAGGTCGTCGACGAGGCCACCCGCGCGGCGGTCAAGAAGAACTCCGACATGCGCCGCGACGGCATGTCGCTGCTGCTGCGTGGAGTCGGCGCCGCGCTCCAGCCGAAGGGGATCGCCGTCGAGATCCTCAAGCCGGACGCGGTGCTGCGTGCCGAGCGCGTCCCGGTCGGACAGATGGGCGACGTCTTCTCCGGTGGCCAGCTGCTCACCGCGGCCATCGCGCTGTACTGCACGATGGCCGCGCTGCGCAGCAACGACCGGGGCCGCGACAAGCACCGCCACGCCGGCACGCTCTTCCTCGACAACCCCATCGGGCGCGCCAACGCGACGTATCTGCTGGAGCTCCAGCGGGCCGTCTCGGACGCGCTCGGCGTCCAACTCCTCTACACCACCGGCCTGTTCGACACGACCGCGCTCGCCGAGTTCCCCCTCGTCATCCGGCTGCGCAACGATGCCGACCTGCGGGCCGGGCTGAAGTACATCAGCGTGGAGGAACACCTCCGGCCGGGGCTGCCGCAGCAGCCTCAGGGGGACGAGGCGGTGCACAGCGAGATCACGGCCACGCGGATGTTCAAACGCCCGGCGTCTGCAACCCCCTAGGGGCGCGGGACTGTGTCGATATGCGGCTCCGCGGCGCGGGTGCAGGCGGTGCTTGCGACAGCGAGGAAGTGCTCGGTCTTGCGTTCGTAGCGGCGTCGCAGCCGGTTACCCCGTGCCGCCAACCACCGTCGCAGGTGGGCGCGGTCGGCTCGCGTGTCGGGCGAGCCGATCGCACAGCGAGAACCATTCCAGGTCGCCGCGGGAGTCGGGTTCGTCGAGGACCAGGCGATGCAGCTCGGCCCACACCCCGGCCTTGCTCCACTCTGGGAGAAATTCGGCGATGAACTCCCTTTCCCCTCATGTAAGTTCAGGCTCGACCAGTTGTCCGAAGAGAGGAACTCTGCCTTGCGCACGTCCTACCGTCGTCTGACGACTGTCCTTGGGATAGCCGCGGCCTCCGCGTCGGCGCTCGTCCTGGGTACCGCCCCGGCACAGGCCGCCGGCAACGTCTACGAGGCCTACAACGCCATCACCTCGCCGAGCGCGAAGACCGAGTTCGCCGAGGACGGCGAGATCCTCACCGCCCTCGACATGAAGAAGGACGGCCACGGCACCGCCGCCCAGTGGCGCTATAACTCGAGCTCCGCCACCCACTCGTACTACAACGGCTACGGCTACGCCGTCGCCCACGACTGGAACCTGTCCTTCGCGGAGGGCACCACCCTGCAGATCCGCGCCTGCCTCCAGGACACGTCCGACGGCACCCCGTACAGCTGCGGCGGCTGGGAGTACGCCAAGGCCTGACCGTCACAAGTCGGCGAACGGGCGGGCCCTCGGGCCCGCCGCTTTCGAGTTCGCAGGTCAGCGCTCGCCCTGCGCCGGTGGCCGCGGCCCAGCGCCGGTTCACCGAGTGGGGCAAGGCAGGGGTGTGGGGCCGGGCTCCACCGCCTGGTCCTCGACGACCTCGGCTCCCTCAAGGGTGCGACAACTGCCCCGTCCCGCCCCGTCGGCGTATGCGCTCCGCGGCACGCGCCTGCCGTCGTGCCCTGCGCCGCTCGCGCCGCAGGGACCGGGCGGTGCTGCTCGGTGCCGACACCACCCCGTTGCGCTGGTTCCACACCTGGCGCGTCACCCAGACGTCGAGCGCGGCCCACGTCGCCACAACGGTGCTCGCCACGCTGCTGAGGACCATCGGGAACGCCAGCCATGATCCGCTCAGCGTGCACAGGAACGCCAGCATCGCCTGGATCAGCGTCACGGCGATGATCAGCACCGCCCGCACCGCGGCCGTACGCACCGGATCGGGCATCCGGCGCCGCCGCGCGGGCTCCTCGATCCACAACGGCCGGTAGTGCGGCTGCTCCTGAGCAGCCGCGCTCTCAGCGGCCCCGCCCCTGAGCGCCGGAATATCGTGATCCAGTGCCTCGGGACCCCGCCGCGCCGTCTGGTGCGCCGCATCGCCGTCCTCAGGCGCCACGCGCTGCTCCGCCGTGCCCATCAACTCGTCACTCCCCACCGCCCAGCAGGCCCCTCGCACTGGTGTCATGCGACACCGGCTCCCCATTGGCTGCCCGGCTTGCGCTGCTTTACGCCGCCTGAGCGCGGCATGCGGCCCCTTTGACCGATTCCGCCCCCATCTCCCGTAGAGAAGGACGAACGACATGCCGCGAAGATTCCCAACGAGCGAAGAAATCCAGCCAACTGACCAAGTTCACCGCTCCGCTCCGATCCGGCCCAAGTGCCGGATTCGGGGAGGCAATCTCCCCCAATGAACGGACAACTGCCCATGTCTCGTTCCCATCGCGCGGGGGCTGCGCCCGGACAGCTCTTCGAGTTACCTGTGCGTCGGTAGTAGGCTCACGCCGTTTGTTGACGCACATGTGTACCCCCAAACCAAAGGGGGGCGAGCTGGGGGAGGCCATGCGCTTTCGCGGGAAGTCCATCCGCCGGAAGATCGTGGCGCTGCTCCTCGTGCCGCTGGTGTCCTTGACCGCGATCTGGGCCTTCGCGACCGTACTCACGGGTCACGCGGCCAACCAGCTGTTCAACGTGTCGGACATCGTGGAGAAGATCGGCTACCCCACCGAGGACACCGTCCGCGTCCTCCAGCAGGAACGTCGCCAGACCCTCGTCTATTTGGCCGATCCCCGCGCCTCCGACGGGCTTGCGGCGCTCAAGCGCAGCAGGACCGCCACCGACCGGGCCGTGGCGAAGATTGGTAAGAACGCCAAGGACGAGGACCTGCGCGAGGAGATGGGCGAGGGCACCGCGGGGCGCCTCACCTCCATCCTGGACGCGGTCGGCGGCATCGACTCGCTGCGCCGCACCGTCGAGGACGGAACGGTGACCCGCGCCGAGGCCCTCAATCAGTACAACCTTCTCGTGGACCCCTGCTACGCCCTCCTGGCCTCCCTCGACGGCGTCGACAACGTGGCGATGGACAAGCAGGCCCGCGCCCTCCTCAACGTCACCCGCGCCCGCGAGCTGCTCTCCCGCGAAGACGCCCTCCTCGGCTCCGCACTCGTCGCGGGCCGTGTCTCGCGCGACGAGATCCGCGACATCTCCGACCTCGTGGCCCAGCGCACCCTGCTCTACGACGTCAGCCTGCCGCTGCTGCCTGCCTCGGAGCGCCAACGCTACGAGCGCTACTGGAAGAACGCCGACACGGCGCCCCTGCGTGTGGCCGAGCAGTCCGTCGTCACCTCCACCGCGGGCTCGCCCCGCGGTGTGACCGCGAAAAGCTGGGACAGGGCGGCCGGGCATGTTCTCGACGAACTCGGCAACCTCGACGACAAGGCGGGCGACCGCTACCAGGACCGGGTACGGCCCGTGGCCATGGGCGTCATCGTCAAGGCGGTCATCGCGGGCGTCCTCGGACTGATCGCCCTGCTGTTCTCCCTCGTCATGTCCGTACGCATCGGCCGGAGCCTCATCCGCGACCTGCGCCGACTGCGGCTGGAGGCCCACGAGGCGTCCGGCGTCCGCCTGCCCAGCGTCATGCGCCGCCTCTCCGCCGGCGAGCAGGTCGACGTCGAGACCGAAGTGCCGCGCCTGGAGTACGACAAGAACGAGATGGGCGAGGTCGGCCAGGCCCTCAACACCCTCCAGCGTGCCGCCGTCGAGGCCGCCGTCAAGCAGTCCGAACTGCGTGAAGGCGTCTCCGAGGTCTTCGTCAACCTCGCGCGCCGCAGCCAGGTCCTGCTCCACAAACAGCTCACCCTGCTCGACACGATGGAACGCAGAACCGAGGACACCGACGAGCTGGCCGACCTGTTCCGCCTCGACCACCTGACCACACGCATGCGCCGTCACGCCGAGGGCCTCGTCATCCTCTCCGGCGCCGCTCCGTCCCGGCAGTGGCGCAAGCCGGTCCAGCTCATGGACATCGTCCGCGCCGCCGTCGCGGAGGTCGAGGACTACGAGCGCATCGAGGTACGCCGTCTGCCGCGCGTCGCCGTCACCGGACCCGCGGTCGCCGACCTCACCCACCTCGTGGCCGAACTCATGGAGAACGCCACGGTGTTCTCGCCCCCGCACACCGCTGTCCAGGTCCTCGGCGAGCGCGTCGCCAACGGCTTCACCCTGGAGATCCACGACCGCGGCCTGGGCATGGCCGCGGAGGCACTCCTCGACGCCAATCTGCGGCTCGCCGAGACCCCCGAGTTCGAACTCTCCGACACCGACCGGCTCGGCCTCTTCGTGGTCAGCCGGCTCGCCCAGCGTCAGAACGTTCGCGTCTCCCTCCAGCCGTCCCCGTACGGCGGCACCACCGCGGTCGTGTTCATCCCCGACTTCCTGCTCACCGACGACGTCCCGGACACCAACGGCATCGGCTTCCGCCTCGACCGCGTGCTGCCCGGCAAGGAGAGCGGGACGGAAGAGAGCCGCGATGCTGCGCTCTCCCAGGCACCGGTGCGGCTCCCGGGCCTGCCCGCCTCGATCCTCGACGGTCCGGTGGAACTGGAAGCGCCGGTCGACCTGGACACGCTCACCGGATTCCCGGGCGCCCTCGACGACGCGGACAGTGAACGGGGCGGTTTGTTCCGGCCGCGCCGCTCCATCGCCGGCGTTCCGGGCGAGCAGCACCAGCAGGCCCGCGACAGCCGCGGTGAGCCCGCCCGCTCCGGGGACGACGACCACCCGGGCGCCGTTCCCGTCCCGCTGCCGAGGCGCCGGACGCCCAAGCTCGTCAGCTCGCACGGCCGTCCCGTGACGCAGACGAGGTCCCGGCGCGACGAGGCGGACGAGGACCTCGTCGATGACGTCGAGCCGGCGCGCAAGGCGGGCGCGGCAGACAAGCCCGGCCCGGCGCAGAACCTAGAGCCGGTGCAGAACTTGGAGCGAGGGGAGCGCGGTGCGGTGGAACTCGACGGCGCGAAGCCGCTGCCCTCGCGGCGCGGCGACCGTTCCGAGGCGTCGGCGCGGCCCGGAGGCGAACGCTCCGAGACCTCCGGTCTTCGGGAAGCTTCCGGCGTACGGGAGACCAACGGCCGTCGGGAGATCACCGGCCGTCGGGACGACACCGGTCGGCGGGAGGACACCGGCCGTCGGGAGATCACCGGCTCCAGCCGGCGGCAGGCGGCCGGCCGCCGTGAGGCGCCCGATCTTCGGGACGCCCCCGGTTTCCGTGAGGCACCCGCCCTTCCTCAGCGCATCCGTCGCACCAGCGCGTCGACAAGCGCGGACGAGACCACCCCGCGCCGCGACGCCATGACCGGCGAGGCAGAATCGGGCGTGGGCCCGCTGCCCCGCCGTGTCCGCCAGGCCAATCTGGCCCCGCAGTTGAAGGTCGGCCCCGAACGGCGCACCGAGCGCGACACGACCCGCACCGGCACGGGAGCGGACCTCACCGAGCGCGACGCCGACGAGGTACGCAGCCGGATGGCCTCGCTCCAGCGGGGCTGGCAGCGCGGCCGCGAGGAGAACGCCGCGGGCGACGAGGCCCCGGACGGCACAGCACCAGGAACGACAGAGGGGGACGGTCGATGACCGCACCGAAGGCCGCAGGGCCCACCGCGACCGGTAAGGCGTCAGGCCAGCTGAACTGGCTGCTCGACGAACTGGTGGACCGCGTCGCCAGCATCCGCAAGGCGATCGTGCTCTCCGGCGACGGCCTTCCGACCGGGGCCTCCAAAGACCTCACCCGGGAGGACAGCGAGCACCTGGCGGCGGTCGCCTCCGGTTTCCACAGCCTCGCCAAAGGCGTCGGCCGCCACTTCGAGGCTGGCAACGTACGGCAGACCGTCGTCGAGCTCGACGAGGCCTTCCTGTTCGTCACGGCCGCCGGTGACGGCAGCTGTCTCGCCGTCCTCTCGGACGCCGATTCGGACGTCGGCCAGGTCGCCTACGAAATGACGCTCCTGGTCAAGCGGGTCGGCGCACATCTCGCCGCCACTCCGCGCACCGATCTGCCCTCGGGCGGGTAGTGGGATGACATGAGCGGAGACGGTCAGGGAACACGCCACTGGTTCGACGACGACGCCGGGCCGGTGGTCCGTCCGTACGCCATGACGCGCGGCCGCACCACCAGTGCGGCTCAGCACCGCCTCGATCTGATCGCGGTCGTCGTCACGGAGCCCCACGCCGACGACCCGGAAGCGGACCAGACGCTGTCTCCGGAACACGTGGACATCGTCGAACTCTGCCGCGGCGTCCCCCAGTCGGTCGCCGAACTCGCCGCCGAACTCGATCTTCCCATCGGAGTGGTACGGGTCCTGATCGGAGACCTGGTGGACGACGAAATGGTCCATGTGACACGCCCCGTGCCCCCTGCCGAGCTACCGGACGAGAGTATTCTGCGCGACGTGATCAACGGCCTCCGGGCGCTCTGAGCAGGGCGGAAACGGGGAACAGACGTGACAGGCTGGCAGTTCTGGGTCGACCGAGGCGGCACCTTCACCGACATCGTCGCGCGGCGCCCGGACGGCCGCCTGCTCACGCACAAGCTGCTGTCCGAGAACCCGGCCCGATATGCGGACGCGGCGGTCGCGGGCGTGCGTGAACTCCTCCACGGCGAAGACCAGGACGTCGCGGGCACGCACATCGACGCCGTCCGCATGGGCACCACCGTCGCCACCAACGCCCTCCTGGAACGCAAGGGCGAGCGCACCCTCCTCGTCGTCACCCGCGGCTTCCGCGACGCCCTGCGCATCGCCTACCAGAACCGACCCCGCATTTTCGCCCGCGCGATCGAACTGCCCGAGCTGCTGTACGAGCGTGTCATCGAGGTCGACGAGAGGATCGCCCCCGACGGCACGGTCCTGCGCGCCCCCGACCTGGACGCCCTCGCCGGGCCCCTCCGTGATGCGTACGACTCCGGAATCCGCGCGGTGGCCGTCGTGTGTATGCACAGCCACCTTCACCCCTCCCACGAGCAAGCGATCGGCGAGCTGGCGGCCCGCACGGGCTTCCCGCAGATCTCGCTCTCCAGCGAGGTCAGCCCGCTGATGAAGCTCGTCCCGCGCGGTGACACGGCGGTCGTCGACGCCTATCTGTCGCCCGTCCTGCGCCGCTACGTCCAGCACGTCGCCCGGGAAATCCAGGGCGTACGGCTGATGTTCATGCAATCCAACGGAGGTCTCGCCGAAGCCGGCCAGTTCCGCGGCAAGGACGCCATCCTGTCCGGGCCGGCGGGCGGCATCGTCGGCATGGCCAGGATGTCGCAGCTCGCCGGCTTCGACCGCGTCATCGGCTTCGACATGGGTGGCACCTCCACGGACGTCTCGCACTTCGCGGGCGAGTACGAGCGGGTCTTCACCACCCAGATCGCCGGGGTCCGGCTGCGCGCGCCCATGCTGGACATCCACACCGTGGCCGCGGGCGGCGGGTCGGTGCTGCACTTCGACGGCTCCCGCTATCGCGTCGGCCCCGACTCGGCCGGTGCCGCCCCCGGCCCCGCCTGCTACCGAGGCGGCGGCCCCCTTACCGTCACCGACGCCAATGTCGTGCTCGGCCGCATCCAATCCGCGCATTTTCCCAGCGTGTTCGGCCCCGACGGCGATCAACCCCTCGATGACGCACTGGTCCGCGACCGGTTCGCGGCCCTCGCGCGCGAGATCCGTGAGAAGACCGGCGACGACCGCACCCCCGAGCAGGTCGCCGAGGGATACCTCCAGATCGCCGTGGCCAACATCGCCAACGCCGTCAAGCGGATCTCGGTCCAGAAGGGCCACGACGTCACCCGGTACGCACTGACCACCTTCGGCGGCGCCGGCGGCCAGCACGCGTGCGTGGTCGCCGATTCGCTCGGCATCCGCACCGTCCTTGTGCCACCCATGGCCGGCGTCCTGTCCGCCCTCGGCATCGGACTCGCCGATACGACAGCCATGCGCGAACACTCCGTTGAGGTGCCCTTGGAGGCGTCCTCCATGCCCGGCGTCCTGAAGACCGCCGACGACCTGGAGAGCGCCGCCCGCGCCGAACTTCTCGCCGAGGACGTGCCCGAGGACCGCATCGAGGTCACCCGCCGCGCCCAACTCCGTTATGACGGCACGGACACGGCACTCACCGTCGAGTTCACCGACCCCGACACCATGACCCACGCCTTCGAAGAACGTCATCGCGCCACCTACTCCTTCGCCCTCGACCGCCCGGTCGTCGTGGAAGCCCTCTCCGTAGAAGCCACCGGTCTCACCGAACCCCCCGATCTCTCCGCCCTCGCTCGCTCCGAGGCCGCCAAGGAAGGCCGCTCCGCCGCTCCGGAGACAGTCAGCCTTCACACGGGTGGCGCCTGGCGCGACGTCCCCCTGCACCGCCGCGAGGAACTGCCCCCGGGCGAAACGGTCACCGGACCCGCGATCATCACCGAGGCCGGCGCGACGACCGTCGTGGACGACGGCTGGCGGGCCGCGACGACCGACGACGGGCATCTGGTCATGGAACGCGTGGCGGTTACGCAGAGTTCCGACATCGGCACGGAAGCGGATCCCGTTCTGCTCGAGGTCTTCAACAACCTCTTCATGTCCATCGCCGAGCAGATGGGCGCACGCCTGGAGTCCACCGCCCAGTCCGTCAACATCAAGGAGCGCCTGGACTTCTCCTGCGCCCTCTTCGACCCTGACGGCAGCCTCGTCGCCAATGCCCCCCACATCCCTGTTCACTTGGGCTCCATGGGCACGAGCGTGAAGGAAGTCATCCGACGGCGCCGCGACAGCATGCGGCCCGGCGACACGTACGCGGTCAACGACCCGTACCACGGCGGCACCCATCTCCCCGACGTCACCGTGATCACCCCGGTCTTCGACACGGAGGGTGAGCGGATCCTCTTCTACGTCGCCTCGCGTGGTCACCACGCCGAGATCGGCGGTATCGCACCGGGCTCCATGCCGGCGAACAGCCGCACCATCGAGGAGGAGGGCATCCTCTTCGACAACTGGCTGCTCGCGGAGAACGGCCGCTTCCGCGAAGCCGAGACGCTGGCCCTGCTCACCGAGGCGCCCTATCCCTCGCGCAACCCGAAGACCAACCTCGCCGACCTGCGCGCCCAGATCGCCGCCAACCAGAAGGGCGTCGACGAAGTGGGCCGCATGATCGAGGACTTCGGGCTCGACGTCGTCCAGGCGTACATGAAGCACGTCCAGGACAACGCGGAGGAGGCGGTACGCCGCGTTGTCGATGCCCTTGAAGACGGTGAGTTCGCTTATGAGACCGACTCCGGAGCCGTCATCCGCGTCCGCGTCTCCGTAGACCGCGAAAAACGCTCCGCGACCGTCGATTTCACCGGCACGTCACCCCAGCTCACCACCAACTTCAACGCCCCCTTCTCGGTGGTCAACGCCGCCGTCCTGTACGTTTTCCGCACCCTGGTCGCCGACGACATCCCGCTCAACGACGGCTGTCTGCGCCCCCTCGACATCGTGGTGCCTCCGGGATCGATGCTGGCCCCCGAGCCGCCCGCCGCCGTCGTCGCCGGCAATGTGGAGACCTCCCAGGCGATCACCGGCGCTCTGTACGGAGCCCTCGGCGTGCAGGCCGAGGGCTCCGGCACCATGAACAACGTCACCTTCGGTAATGAGCGCTACCAGTACTACGAGACCGTGGCGTCCGGATCCGGTGCGGGCGACGGCTTTCCCGGCGCGCCCGTCGTGCAGACCCACATGACCAACTCGCGGCTCACCGACCCCGAGGTTCTGGAGTGGCGACTGCCCGTCCTGCTCGAGGAGTTCGCGCTCCGGCGCGGCAGCGGTGGCGCCGGTCGCTGGCCCGGCGGGGACGGTGCCGTGCGCCGCATCCGGTTCCACCAGCCCATGACCGTCTCGACGCTCTCCCAGCACCGTCGGGTGCCGCCCTACGGCATGGCGGGCGGCGAGCCCGGCGCCCTCGGCGCCAACCGGGTCGAGCGCGCGGACGGCACGGTCACCGAACTCGGTGGAAGTGATTCGGCGGACGTCGGCCCCGGCGACGTACTCGTGATCGAGACCCCTGGCGGTGGGGGCTACGGCCCACCGTCGTGCGACCCCCATCAAGCAGGAGAAGAGAACGATGATCTTCGGGCGTTCTGAGCGCGGCAAGCCCCCGGTCGAGCCCGTCACGCTCAAGATCCTGGTGGCCGGCGGGTTCGGCGTGGGGAAGACGACCCTCGTCGGCGCGGTCAGCGAGATCAAGCCGCTGCGCACCGAGGAGGTGCTCACCGAGGCGGGCCGGCCGATCGACGACACCAGTGGTGTGGAAGGCAAGCACACGACCACCGTCGCCATGGACTTCGGCCGCATCACGCTCCGCGAGGACCTGGTGCTCTATCTGTTCGGGACGCCAGGACAGGACCGCTTCTGGTTCCTGTGGGACGAACTCGCCACCGGTTCACTGGGCGCCGTCGTGCTGGCCGACACCCGCCGTCTGGAGGACTGCTTCGCCGCCGTCGACTACTTCGAGCGGCGTTCCATTCCCTTCGTGGTCGGCGTGAACTGCTTCGAGGACGCCGCCCGTTACCCCGCCGACGACGTCCGCCGGGCCCTCGACCTCGACCCCGGCGTGCCGGTCGTCCTCTGCGACGCGCGGGACCGGGAGTCCGTCAAGGAGGTCCTCATCGGCGTCGTCCAGCACGCGATGGCGTACGCCGCCGGCCGCCGCGAGACGGTCACGACCTGAAGCACGCCTACGGCCGTAAGCACCACGAGGCACAGGTACGGCCCGTACCCCCGCCGACCGGGGTACGGGCCGCAGTCATGCACGCGCGCGTGTCTCACGCGAAACGCACGCGCGCGTGGACCCCTGTTTCAGCTGACGTCCGGTTCAGTCGACGTCGTCCTCGTGCCAGCCGAAGCTCTTCTCCACCGCCTTGCGCCAGTTGTGGTACTCACGGTCGCGGACCGTGGCCTCCATGGCCGGGGTCCACTCGACGTCCTTCTGCCAGTGCGACTTGAGTTCGTCGAGGTCGTTCCAGACACCGGTTGCGAGCCCGGCCGCGTACGCCGCGCCCAGACACGTCGTCTCGGAGACCTTCGGACGGATCACCGGCACTCCGAGCACATCCGCCTGGTGCTGCATCAGCAGATTGTTCTTGGTCATGCCGCCGTCCACCTTCAGGGTGGTGATCTGCACCCCGGAGTCCTGGAACATCGCGTCCACGACCTCACGGGTCTGCCAACTCGTCGCTTCCAGGACCGCGCGGGCGAGGTGCGCCTTGGTGACGTACCGCGTCAACCCGGTGACGACACCGCGCGCGTCGGAGCGCCAGTAAGGGGCGAACAGGCCGGAGAACGCGGGCACGATGTACGCGCCGCCGTTGTCCTCGACGCTTGCCGCCAGGGTCTCGATCTCGTCGGCGTTGCGGATGATGCCGAGCTGGTCGCGGAACCATTGCACCAGTGCGCCGGTGATCGCGATCGACCCTTCGAGACAGTAGACGGGCGCCTCACTGCCGATCTTGTAGCCCATTGTCGTCAACAGCCCGTTCTTCGAGGGGACGGGCCGGTTGCCGGTGTTGAGCAGCAGGAAGCTGCCGGTGCCGTAGGTGTTCTTCGCCGTGCCCACGTCGTAGCAGGCCTGCCCGAAGATCGCCGCCTGCTGGTCGCCGAGCGCCGACGCCACGGGGACGCCCGCGAGCTGGCCCACGGCGGTGCCGTACACCTCGGCGGAGGACCTGATCTCGGGCAGCACCGCCTCGGGGACGTTCATCGCGGACAGAATGGACTGGTCCCACTGGAGGGTCTCCAGGTTCATCAGCATGGTGCGCCCGGCGTTGGTGACGTCGGTGACGTGCCGGCCGCCGTCCGTGCCGCCGGTCAGGTTCCAGATCAGCCAGGAGTCGATGGTGCCGAAGGCGATCTCGCCGCGCTCGGCACGCGCGCGAAGCCCTGGGACGTTGTCGAGCAGCCAGGCCGCCTTGGGCCCGGAGAAGTAGCTGGCCAGCGGCAGGCCGGTCTGCTCGCGGAAGCGGTCCTGGCCGTCCGGGCCGCCCAGTTCGTTGCAGAGCGCGGAGGTCCGGGTGTCCTGCCAGACGATCGCGTTGTGCACGGGCTTGCCGGTGGCGCGGTCCCACAGGACCGTCGTCTCGCGCTGGTTGGTGATGCCGAGCGCGCTCAGCTGGTCGGCGCGCAGCCCGGCCTTGGCGATCGCTCCGGCGACCACCGCCTGCACCTTGGACCAGATCTCGGTGGCGTCGTGTTCCACCCAGCCCGGCTTGGGGAAGATCTGGCGGTGCTCGCGCTGGTCGACGGCGACGATCGCGCCGTCGTGGTCGAAGATGATGCAGCGGCTCGAGGTGGTGCCCTGGTCGATTGCGGCGACGTACTTCTCGGCATGGTCCGTCATGACGTCCCCTTCGTCAGAAGGCTGCGTTGTAGATCGCGGCCCCGATGACGGCACCCGCGATCGGGCCGACGACCGGGATCCAGGAGTAACTCCACTCGGAGGTGCCCTTGTTGGGAATCGGCAGCAGCGCGTGGGTGAGGCGTGGCCCCAGGTCGCGGGCCGGGTTGATGGCGTACCCGGTGGGGCCGCCCAGCGAGAGGCCGATGCCGACGACGAGGAGGGAGATGAGCAGCACGGGCAGGCCCGCGTCGCCGATGCCCGCGACGTGCTTGCTCCCGCCTACCAGCCCGAGGATGGGCAGCATCAGGGCGGCGGTCGCGATGATCTCGGTGATCAGGTTCTGCACGGGGTGATAGATCTCGGGCCGCGTCGAGAAGATCCCCAGCGTCTCGATGGCCTTGTCCTCTTCGGCGTTGAGATTGAACTGGCCGAGATAGAGCAGCCAGCACAGGGTGGCCCCGATGATGGCTCCGGCGAACTGTCCGAGGATGTAGAAGGGCACATCCTCCCATTTCGTGGTGCCCTCGATCGCGAAACCGATGGTCACCGCCGGGTTGATCTGTCCTCCGGACAGTGGTGCCGAGGTGTACGCGCCGGCGAGCACGCCGAAGCCCCACCCGAAGGCGATGACCACCCAGCCCGCTCCCTGGGCCTTGGACTTGTTGAGGGTGACGGCGGCGCAGACCCCCGCGCCGAACAGGATCAGAATCGCGGTGCCGATCAACTCGCCGACAAAGATGTCTCCGTTGCTCATGGCGGCTCCTAGGCCCTCGCCCGGGGCAATCCGCCCCGGGCCACCGTGCAGGGTGCGTTTCCCATGGCTACTTCAGCCGAAGGCAGGAAATCCCGCGCCCCGCCCGGCGTCCGTGACGAGCGTGCCGTCGCAGCGGAATCGCCCGTGGGGGAACGGCCCTGGGTACAGGTCGGAAACTCGAGCGGTGCGGTGCCTGAAGACGCCCGAATGCGGCGATGCCGACTGACACCCGGAAGTGTTCACCGGTGCCCAGGGGGCGTCAAGGTCGCGGACCGCAACGGTTCGAAGGCCGCAAAGAGGACGCGACGCGGGGCCCGTCGAACACGCGCGCCCGGACGACGGGACCTCTCATCAACGGAGAAGCGCACCGCCCACCGACCGATCGGCGTCGACTTGCGAAGAGCCGCCCACACCCTGCGGTGCCTCGTCGGGCCGGCGGACACGCCACGACCGTTCCGGAGCACCGAAGTCGGCACCGCCAACTCCCCGTGTGGCACGGAACACCGAGAAGCGGAGGCGGTTGAGGTGCCTCGCTCGCCCACGCACCGGTTTACCAACAGCGTTGGTGCGCCAAGGTATGGCGGTCAGCCGGTCAGCCGGTCAGCCGGTCTACCGGTCTGGCGGTCAGCCGGTCGGGCAGAGCCGGGGATAGCTGTTCGTCCGGTGCGGCGTAGCCGCGGACAGGTGGTCAGCCGGTCGGCCGGTCTACCGGTCTGGCGGTCAGCCGGTCGGGCAGAGCCGGGGATAGCTGTTCGTCCGGTGCGGCGTAGCCGCGGACAGGTGGTCGGCCGGTCGGCCGGTCAGCCGGTCTGGCGGTCTGCCGGTCGGGCAGAGCCGGGGATAGCTGTTCGGCCGGTCCGACGGAGCCGCGGACAGGTGGTCGGCCGGTCGGCCGGTCCGGCGGAAAGATGACGGCCGGGCGCAAGCCCGGCGGCGCGGCGCGCAGGTCACCCCGCCAGCGGCTGCCCAGACGGCCGCACCGGAGCCCCCGCCCCCGCCCCCACCCCCGGGCCCCGCAGGATCTGGTGGCCGGGCAGCCCCGCGCGCCCCAGTACCCAACTCGCCCCGTCCAGGGCCTTCGCGGCCTGTTTGAGCGGCGCCAGACACGCGGCCGCTTGTCGGTGATCGGTCACGCTGCCGGCCGCGCACAGCACTGTGGCCAGCGACAGCGTGACGGCCCGTCCGCCCGCTGACCAGGGCGTGTCGAGCACGGAGGCGGCCAGCGGGTCCAGAGTGTCCGGGTCGGAGAGGACCAGAAAGTCGTCCCCGCCGATGTGCCCCACACATGTCGCCCCGGACGCCGCGTGCTGCAACGCCCGCCCCACCGCGCGGATCAGCTCGTCGCCCGCCGCGAACCCCGCTCCGTCGTTGACCTGCTTGAAGTGGTCGACGTCCAGCCAGCTCAGCGCGAACATCCGGCCGTCCGCGATCCGCCGGTCCACCTCGGCGGTGATCGCGTCCGAACCGGGCAGTCTCGTCAGCGGATTGAGTCCCGCCGCCTCCTCGACCCGGCTCTCGGACAGTGCCCGTACGAGATCCGCCAGCCGTACGACCCCCACGCAGCGCCCGTACCGGTCGACGACCGCGACATCGTCGGACGTACGGTCCCGAGCGCCGTCCGCCACCACGTCGAGAACCTCCCACGCGGTGGCGTCGGCGCCCACCGTACGCGGCGGATCGCCGAGCTTGGCAGCCGGCCGGTCGGCGTACAGCGCGTGCCCGTAGGGCCCCGACATCGACAGCAGGAACCGCGACCGATGCACCGACCGGACCGGAATGCCCGAAGGGTCAACGAGCAGCACACCGGACACATTGGGCGAGCCGGTGAGCAGCGCCCGCACCTGGCCCGCGGACGCCGTGGCGGGCAGCAGTGCGGCCGGCCGCACGAACTGCCGTACGGACGGCCCGGACCGGGGCGTCGAGGCGACACCGGGGGAGAGGGCCGGAACGTATACGTCCGCCGCCGGCAACCGCGCGGGCGGCGCGAACAGCTCGCCCTGTGCCCACTGCGCGCCCGCCGACACCGCGGCCGCACACTGCGACTCCGTCTCGACGCCCTCGACGGACAGCAGCGCGCCCAACTGCTCACACAGCGTCCGCATCGCCCGCACCGCCGCGGGCCGCGTCAGCAGGGACACGTCGAGCTTCACCAGCTCGGGCGCGAGGTCCGTGAGCAGCCGCAGGGGTACGTCGCCGTCGCCCACTCCGTCCGCGCAGATCCGGAAGCCCTCGCCGCGCACCGCGGCCACCGCCTCCAGCAGGGCGTGCTGCGGCACATGCGTGTACGGCGGGCCGATGTCGACCGTCACCTCCCACGGCAGCCGCCCGCCCTCGCGCACCGCGTCGCGCAGCGCCGCGAGCCCGCCGAGATCGGCCAGCGTCCCGGCGAACACATTGACGTGCAGCGGCAGCAGCGTCTCCTTGCGAACCGCCGCCCGGATCGCCAACGCGGCCAGCCGACCGTCGAGTTCGGGGTCGCGGCGGGCCTGCGCCAGGATGTCACCGGACTCCGGACGGGCGAGTATCTCCAGCGCGGCGACCCCTCCGGTCGTCAGGTTGACGACTGGCTGGAAGGCGAAGCGGACAGTATCCGTCCAGGAGGGCACGGCAGCATGATGGCTCCGCCCGCGCACGCCCGGGCGCGATTCATGAGCTGTTCACGCATCATTCCGAGCTCGTCACACCGCGTGCGGGGCGTGCCGCGGGGATCACCGTACGGCGATGACCGACGATCCATGCCCGAACAGACCCTGGTTCGCGGTGATTCCGACCCGGGCGCCCGAGACTTGGCGGTCGCCCGCGCTGCCCCTCAACTGCCATGTCAGCTCGCACACCTGGGCGATGGCCTGCGCCGGAACGGCTTCTCCGAAGGAGGCCAGCCCGCCGCTGACGTTCACCGGTATGCGCCCGCCGAGCGCGGTGACACCCTCCCGGAGCAGCTTGGCCGCCTCCCCCTCCCCGCACAGCCCCAGGTCCTCGTACCACTGCAACTCCAGGGCCGTGGAAAGGTCATACACCTCGGCCAGCGAGAGGTCCTCGGGACCGATGCCCGCCTCCTCGTACGCCGCACGTGCGATCGACGCGCGGAAGGTGTCGGCCGCGGGCTCCACCGCGACCGCGGAGTCCGTGGCGATGTCCGGAAGATCGAGCACCGTGTTGGGATAGCGCGGGGTCACCGTGGACACCGCGCGGATCCGTACGGGATCCGCCGCTGCGTGTCTGCGCGCGAACTCCATGCTGGACAGCACCACGGCAGCGCCGCCGTCGGACGTCGCGCAGATGTCGAGCAGCCGCAGCGGATCGGCGACGACGGCCGACCCCGCGACCTCCTCGGCGGTGACCCTCTTGCGGTAGCGGGCGTGGGGATTCAGCGCCCCCAGAGAGGCGTTCTTCACCTTGACATGTGCGAAGTCCTCCAGCGTGTCCCCGTGCAGCGCCATCCGGCGCCGTGCGTACAGCCCGAAGTACGTCGGATTCGTCGCCCCGAGGACGCGGAATCGCAGCCAGTCCGGATCGTCCGGCCTGTCCCCGCCCGCCGGGCGGAAGAATCCCTTGGGCGCCGCGTCAGCGCCCACCACGAGGACCACGTCAGCGAGACCCGAAAGGATCTGTGCCCGCGCCGCGTTGAGGGCCTGCGCTCCGGACGCGCACGCCGCGTACACGCTCGCAACCCGTGCCCCCTGCCAGCCCAGCGCCTTGGCGAACGTCGCCCCCGCCACGTACCCCGGATAGCCGCCGCGCACAGTGTCGGCCCCCACGATCGAGCCGACGTCCTGCCAGTCGACCCCCGCGTCGGCCAACGCAGCGCGCGCCGCGACGACTCCGTACTCCACGAATCCGCGCCCCCACTTGCCCCACGGATGCATGCCGGCGCCGAGCACCGCCACCTCGCCGCTCATGCCGTCACCCCCGTACACCACATGCCCCTCATGCAGTCACCCCTGTCGGCCGCCAGTGCCATGTAGTCCAGGTCGTCTCCGCGTCTTCGTTCAGCACACCCGGTACGACCTCCACCTCCATGCCCACCGTCAGGTCGGCGACGGTGATCCCGGGAACCGCTTGGCCGAGTACCACGATGCGCTCGGATTCCAGCTCCACAGCGATCAACGCGTAGGGGTCCCATGAGAGTTCCGGATCGGTCACATACGGTGACGGTGGTCGGTATCGGCTGTCCGTGTACGACCAGACGCGGCCACGTCGGGACAGCGGCACCTCGGTCAGCTCACCGCCCGGACAGCCCGGATTGCGGCAGAAGGCATCCTCGCGGGGGAAGAAGACCGATGCGCAGAATGAGCAGCGCGTACCGAGGAGACGGAAATCGTCCCCTTCTCCGGCGAACCATCCGGCGACGACAGGCGTGCGTGTACGCGACAAGGTCCCTCCACGCGCTGGATCTGACGGAACGTCAGAAGTCTGCCACGGGCAACGGGAATTCGGCAGGGCGTGGGGCGAACCGTGGAGGCCGCTCGGGCGTCGGAGTACCTGTGGGGACGGCCGGGGCCCACGGGGGTGGTTCCGGCCGTCCCCGTCGGCGCCCTCTGGCGATGGGGGTGCTGTTGCCGAAGAACCGTCCGACGGTGCGTCCGCGGAGAGGTCCACGCACTCTGAGGAAGCACCACGCCCACCGCCGGTGAAGACGTCCTTCCGATGATCGGATACAGTCCGCGGCGTGTCCGCATCCCCGCACCCACCCGCCGACTTCGCGCCGGACTCGCACTGTTCGAACTGTGGCGCACCCTACGGAGAGGGCGTCTCCGGCTGGCCCCGCACCTGCGCCCACTGCGCCACCGTGGCCTACCGCAATCCGCTGCCGGTCGCGGTGGCCCTGCAGCCCGTGTACGACGCCAGGGGCACCTCCCTGGTCGTCATCACCCGGACCATCGCCCCCGCGCGCGGGGGCATCGCCCTGCCCGGAGGGTTCATCGACCACAGGGAGGACTGGCGGCACGCCGTCGTACGCGAGCTCAAGGAGGAGACGGGCATCGACGCGGCGAGCCGCGAGGTGCGGAAGCCTCCACCGGGACGCGGCCCGGCGTCCAGAGTGCCGCCGACCATGCCGACGCGCTCGCGCATGCCGATCAGGCCGTGCCCCTGCCCG
>NZ_JBEZKJ010000115.1:0-23659 GCF_040651675.1 Streptomyces sp. NPDC048415
GAGCCTGTCGTGATGTACCTGCGCAAGCAGGGCCCGGGTCTCGTCACCGCCGCCGACATCGCGCCCCCGGCCGGTGTCGAGGTGCACAACCCCGATCTCGTCCTCGCCACGCTCAACGGCAAGGGCAAGCTGGAGATGGAGCTGACCGTCGAGCGCGGTCGCGGCTATGTCTCCGCCGTGCAGAACAAGCAGGTGGGCCAGGAGATCGGCCGTATCCCGGTCGACTCGATCTACTCGCCGGTGCTGAAGGTCACGTACAAGGTCGAGGCGACCCGTGTCGAGCAGCGCACCGACTTCGACAAGCTGATCGTCGACGTCGAGACCAAGCAGGCGATGCGTCCCCGTGACGCCATGGCGTCGGCCGGTAAGACCCTGGTCGAGCTGTTCGGTCTGGCCCGCGAGCTCAACATCGACGCCGAGGGCATCGACATGGGCCCGTCCCCCACGGACGCCGCCCTCGCCGCCGACCTGGTGCTGCCGATCGAGGAGCTGGAGCTCACTGTCCGTTCGTACAACTGCCTCAAGCGCGAGGGCGTCCACTCCGTGGGTGAGCTCGTCGCCCGCTCCGAGGCCGACCTCCTGGACATTCGCAACTTCGGTGCGAAGTCCATCGACGAGGTCAAGGCGAAGCTCGCCGGCATGGGCCTGGGCCTCAAGGACAGCCCGCCCGGATTCGACCCGACCGCCGCCGCACTCGGCGCGGACGACGACGCGGACGCGGGTTTCGTGGAGACCGAGCAATACTGAACGCTGCGCTGCGCCGGTCATAGAGACACCTCGCGTACAGGGACAGGAGAACCTCCACGCTGTTCCCTGCCCGCTGGGTGACCTCGGCCGGGTCCGCGCCTGCGCACAAACCCTGGCGAAGGCAGCCGGCGACAAAGCGGCGCAGCTCCGCCACTTCACGTACGACCCGCTGCTCGGCCAGCCGCGGTCGCCGGCTTCTGGGCTTGCCTGCTGTGCCCGTCACCCCAGCTGGTCTGACGGGGAACCCCGGCCGGGGTTCCCCGCCGTCCTCGGGCACGTCCAAGGCGCGCAGCCGGGGTGGAGCGTGGCTTGCCAGCCAGGCGCCGGGTCGACGCGCCGCGCGGGCGCTGCCCCGAGTGCGCTTCGAGGGCGCGCCCGTAGCCGTCCGAGGCCGTCTCCCGCGTCCTCACCGGGCCCGGTGGCGCGGTCGGCTTCGGGTCCGCGTCGGCGGCCGCCGTGGCGGGCCAGCCGCACCGGGTGCGGGCGGCAGGACGTACAGGGTGGGCGCCGCCGGACCGGCGGCCACGGCTGCCCGCTTGGTGCGTCCGGAGGGCTGGAAACCGCTGCCCGAGCGGGCGTGCTTCGGGCAGTCCCCCGGCACACGCTGCCGAGTGGCTGATTCTCCGTTCACGGCACGTGACCGATCACGCCTCGTCCGTCATATGCGCTGCTCAGAGGCGGTACCGTAACTGCGCAGACAGCGCTCAGTTCCTCTGAAGGAGACCAGCATGGCAACAGGCAAAGTTAAGTGGTTCAACGCAGACAAGGGCTTTGGCTTCATCGCGCAGGACGACGGCGGCCCGGACGTGTTCGTCCACTTCTCCGCCATTCAGAGCACCGGCTTCAAGGAGCTGTACGAGGACGACAGGGTCGAATACGACGTCACCCAGGGACCGAAGGGTCCTCAGGCAGAGAACGTCGTCAAGCTGTAGCGCTACTCGGCAACTACGGCACTGATCTGACACCCCGCCCACGGGTCAAGAGCGAGGACCGAGGAGTGAGTGGCGTGGATGACCTCGAGCAGTGGCTGCGCGACCAGCTCGAGGAAGACCCGCGGGTGGCCGAGGCTGCCACGCCCGGCCCATGGCGCGACTGCGGCGGGTACGTCACCGCCGGGCCCGACGGGCCGCCGTTGGTACAGGTGACTGACTATGGCACGCAGGACGAAGAGGACACGGGGCCTCAGGGACAGGCAGACTCCGCTCACATCGCTCGTCATGATCCGGCACGGGTCCTGCGCGACATCGAAGCGAAGCGGAAGCTGGTCGACGACTACGCCGAGGTGACCGCGAATGACGTCGACGAGCCCGGCTGGGCGAGCGCGCTCGGCCACGCGGTGCGCCTGCTTGCCCTGCCGTACGCGGACCAGCCCGGCTACCGGGAGAAGTGGCGGCCGTAGCCGGATACTGGCCTCACGCTAAGCCGGAGCAGAGGCCATGAGCAACACCCAATCCCCCGCACGCATTTGACGAAGCCCCCGCCGCTGGCGGGCGAATCCAGGGATCGTCGCAACACGCTGACAAGCCGCGAAGGGTTCGCCGAGGTGGGCAGGGTTTGTCGGGCAGGTCCCCGGGCCGGGCCATGATCCAGGAGGTGAGGCGGCGCGGGGCAGGAGTGAATGGCCGACGGCGACCAGGGCTCCCCTACGACCGCGGCGCTTGACAGTGCGTTGGTAGCCGATCCATCCCCGGACAACGCCCCTCCTCACGCGTAAGCGTCCGCACGCTGCCCGCGAAGAGCCCTCAGGGGCAACCTGGCCTCGGCCAGCCGCCATCCAAGCGAATCCATCCGCGTTCACCGTCCTGTCCTGCCGACAGCGACCGAAGCGACGGAGAAGACCGAGCTCACCACACTCACCCCAAAGTGAGCAGCAGCAACGATCACGGTCAGTGATCCTCCAGGATGCGCGGGCCTGACGGGGCTGCTTCGCTGGTGAGGCACGCTCCCCCCCGTTCACGAAGGAGTGATCATGAGCGCAACAGACCCTTCCCGCGGCTCTGCCCAGCAAATGCGACAGAAGGCCCAGGAGATGGAGCAGGCCGCCCAGCGCGCCTCCGACCCCCAGGAGCGCCAGCGGCTGCAGGACAAGGCCCGCAAGTTGCGCGAGCAGAGCGAGCAGCAGGGCGGCCCGTCTGAGGGCCTCGACCCCATGGTCTGACACCACCCCCGCATACTGCCGGCCGACAGACTGTCGCAACCCCCACCTCCGCGACGGGCTGCCGGCCGGTCCGCGTAGCCGCCATGCCGCGAGTGTCGCCAGCAGTCCTGGCGGGCGTGCGAGATTCCGGCGGCGCAGAGGGACGCTGAACGCCCCGGGCCCCGCTCAACTGGCTGAACGGCTCGAATACTTCCGCTAGGCGCTGCGCTTCGGCTTCCCTGAGGCCGCCTTCTTCGTGGTCTTCTTCGCGGCGGTCTTCTTGGCCGGCGCCTTCTTCGCCGTCTTCTTGGAGGCTTTCTTCGCCAGCATCTCGTGGACCGTGGCGTCCTCGCCGCGGGAGGCCTGCGCCTTGCGGACGGATTCCTGTAGTGCGGCCATCAGGTCCATGACCTTGCCCTCCGGGGCCTCCTGCTCAGGCACCTGCGGAGGCGCCTTGCCCTCCAGTTTCGCCTCGATGACCTGCTCCAGGGCCTTGCGGTATTCGTCGTGGAACTCGCTGATGTCCCGTTCGCCGATGACGTCCATCAGTGCCTCGGCTTCCCGCAACTCCTGATCGGGCAGCTCCACCGGCTGCGGCGCGAGCTCCGCAGGCGAGCGCACTTCATTCGGGCCAGTACATCGTCTGGAGCGCGATGACTCCGCCTTCGACCACGCGGAGCTGACCGAGCCGTTCCCGGCCGTGTCACGCCATCTTGATGATCGCGACCTTCGACGTGCGCTGCAGGGCCATGCTGAGCAGCTTGTAGGGCTTGGCCGCTACCTGGCCGTCGACTTCCAAGTAATAGCTGTCCCCGAGCCGCACGGCGTCGATGCGCTCCGCGGGCACGAAGGCCACCACGTCGATCGCCTTGGCCGTGGGCAGCGGCATCTCCCGCAGCTCTTCATCCGAGACCGGGATGACCCTGTCCTTGCCCAGCTCATAACCCTTGCCGATCTCATCCTCACTGAGCGTCTCGCCGTCCAGCTCGCACACCTTGCGGTACCGGATCCGGCCGCCGTCCTCCATGTGGATCTGACGGAAGGAGATCGAGCGGTTCTCGGACGCACTGACCACCTTGATCGGGATCGTGACGAGCCCGAACGAGATGGCACCGGTCCAAACGGGACGGGGCATGGCAAACCTCCGCGACGTGCCCCGAGAAGACCAGCCTACGAGCGGCTGCCTGGTCAGGCACGTGACCACGGTCAGCTGGGACTGCACAGGCCCGTACGGCCTGCATACTCGTCGCCTCCGACGTGCACCTGGCGGGCACCGACACCAACAGGTGGCCCTACCGGCGGCAGCGGGAAGCACTGCCATAAGAGCTCGCTGACCCGCGCCAGACGATCACAGCGTTGCGTAGGGGTCGGCCTCTCCCGCAACCTGCTCTACGGTGAGGTGCCCGAGGTGAACGGCCGCTTTGCACGCCTTTGGGCCGTAGGACCTCGTTCGGAACCTTGCCGCGGGCAGGGCGTCTCGATGCTGACGCGGTGGATTGACGGCATCGTGACCGGCGCTCGCCGACGGCCGTTGAGCGGCGTGGCACGCGCGCATCGGTTTTCCGTGGTCCCCTGTTACTTCCCGGCGTTGTGCCGGGGGCCGTGACGAGACGGGCTTCCGGTGAGCGTCCTGTCATGGCACGCGGCGCCTGGTCTTCCCCCGAGAAGACCAGGAACCGCCGTCCCCGGCGGCGACCGATCGCCGGGACAGCTCATTGACGTCTTCTCAGCGACGATCATTTCCAGATTCGGTTGAGGGCGAGGGCGGCCCTGGCGATGTCGCCGATTCGGCTCGGGCTGAGGGTGATGTGTTGCAGGTGCTCTTCGACGTCACCAGGACGCCGCGGGCGTGCGGGTCGGCGACATCCGCCTGCCGGGCCGTGGTGTCCGCCGGGCGAGGGACCGGGAGGCGGCGGTATCGTGCGTCCGCAGGCCAGGCGGCTCGTACAGTGGAATGGTGCGTAAGCCTCCCCGGCCGAGGGCCTGGACCCATGACCGCCCAGGCCCTCGCTTTGGTCGGCAAGGCCACCATGACGCGGCCAAGAAAATCAACTGTCGCAAGCGACCTATCGCGCTCGACACCCGGGCCTACTGGTGCTGATGAACGCCTCCCACAACGTCCGCGACTACGAGTCGTCTGCCCCAGCACGCCGAAGCGCATCTGACCTGGGCGCGCTTATCACGCTCATGACCAAGCAGCTGGGCCGGCGCACCCCGTAGTCCTCAGGGTGCGGCGAAGGTTGACGGCTGCGAGCGTATGGATGAAGGGGATGGTCCGAACGGGCGAGGACGGAGGCGGGCCCCATGATCGTGGCGCATCCTTCGCTCCTGCGGGAGCTGGTCGAACGGTGCGAGACGCTCGGGCGGCGCTTGGCATCCGGCGGGAGCGCGGAGATCGCACGTCAGCTTGAAGACGCCACATACACACTGTGTGTGGTCACGGGCACCCGTCAGCTCGACACGGCACTGTATGTGGCCCGCCAGCAGCTGGCCGACGCCATGACACGGCACTGTCCCTTCACAACAGCTGGCTGAACAGCCAGGGGCTCGGTGCCCCGGACGCCCCCGAAGCACCGAGCCCCGTTACCCGTGCAAGCCGCGCGCGAGGACCACGAACCGCCTGCGCCACCCCTGAGTGAACAGATCGGCCGAACTGGGCTGTTGACGTGGAGCACGCCCGTCGCCTGGGTGCCGCGCAGACCAAGGAACAGGCACTCAAGGCCGCGCTTACCGGTAGCGGCCGGGATGCGGGGCTACCCGCCGCGGGTGAGGCTGGTGCCATGTCCGAGCTCCGCGTGATCGTCTATCCGCCGTCCGAGACCGGTGGCCGCAGGGTGTGCATCGACGATCGGATCCTCGGCACCGCATACAGCCTTCACGACCTCACTGTGTTCCTGCAGAACGCCGGCCTGACCGGCTGGGACGAGCTAGATGTCGCCGAGTCAAGTCTGATCGAGTGGCATGAAGGCGGGCCAGAGGTATGGGGGCGCTGAAGACCCCTTGGCCGCACGCTGAGCCTCTCCCTCTCCGCCGAAGACCGGCCGCTGTCCGTACTCACTGAAGCGCCGGGCAGCCAGCCGGGACGTTCATCGAGACGTTCACGGGCGCACCTATGTCCACGCCCCGGCTGCATGCGCGCGGCACCTCCTCAGGGCCCCAACGGGTTGAGCGGGCTCACTCCTGTGCCGGCGTACAGATCGGGGTCGAGGGACAGCAGAGTGGGGTCCTCTCCGGCCTGCCGGGCCACGATCACGGACGCGGCGGGGTGCAGGATCCGCCAGTCCGCATGCCGCCATGCCCCGGCCACCAGGGCATGGGAACCGGTGAAGTCGGCGACCGTCGTGAAGCGGCGGCTCATCACGTGCTGGCCGACGCCTGGCTTCTCGCGCTCGGCGACGGCGGCCGACACGGCGGGCACCACGATCTCGGCGTAGCCATAACTGGCTTCCACATACAGGCCATTGAGGAATTCGTCGCCCTCGGCGAGCGCCTGAAGACAGGTGTGGTCGAGCAGTACGCGGATCACGCGGCGTGGCTCTCCCGTCCGAGACCCTCAAGGAAGGCCCGCGCCTTCGCGCGCGCCTCGTCGGTGACGGTCACCCCCGTCATCTGCCGGATCTCCTCCATGGCGTACTGCGCGCGCTGCTCCTTCTCCTCCTCGGTGAGCTCACGCGTCACGAGCTCCTCCAGGAGATCGTTCATCGTGGTGCCGCGCTCGCTGGCCAGGGTCTTGAGACGGTCGCGGACTTCCTTGGTCGTCTTGATGCTGGTGTCCTGATCTCCCATGAGCCCATTCTACTGCTGGTAGAGCGAGGGAGTGCGGTCATCGGTGCACCGACTTCGCCTCCCAGTGCCCGACTCGGCTGCCACCCTCGACGCACCCGAGGAAGAGGAGACAGACGAGGTCTGACTCTCAACCCCGTGCCGAGGCGCAGGTGGCGGGTCCGCTGCGCGGCATGACTTGGTGAGCCCGGGACACGGGCCGGACCACGGCCATCTGTAGGTACCCAAGGTGGTACCAAGCTGGGTACCGTGGGGGCATGCCAGCACTCAACATCGAATTCTCCGAGGGCGAGATGGCTCGTCTCCGCGAGCGAGCGACTATCACCGGCAAGAGCCTGAAGCAGCACGTCCACGACGTGACCGTGGAGGAGGCCGACCGGATCGCCTTCGTGGAGGGCGCCGCCGCTGAGGCCGAGCGCATCCTGCCCGGCGTGATGGAGCGCTTCCCCGCAGGCCTGCGGTGAGCCCGATCGTCCGCGTCGACGTCGGCTGGGTCCTGCAGATCCAGGCATCGATCTCCCCGCTCAACGTGCCGGTCGCGGACTGGGGCGCCCTAGGTTTCATGGCCGACCGGCACAAGTTCGAACGCGAACGCGGCAGCCTGTACTACGAAGAGGTTCCCGTCCGCGCCGCCACCTTCCTGCATTCCTCCCTGCTGCTGCGCCCCTTCACGGACTACAACCTCGTCATCGGCTGGGGCTGCACCCACCAGTACATGCACCTGTCTGGCCAGCCCGTCCAGGCGAAGGACGACGAACTGTTCGAGCTGGCCCAAGCGGTGCGCGCCCAGGATGTCGACCTCCGGGCGGTTGCCCAGCGCCTTGAAACGTGGCGCACCGCATAGACCTTGAGTTAATGGGTACCCATTAGATTTGCTTGATGGGTACCCGTGTGCACATGGATACCGATACCCCCCCTGCGCAGGACGCGCCACTGCAACCACCCGCCCCGTTCCAGGCGCTCGCCCACCTCCTCGACGGACCGGAAAGCATCGAGCAGGCCGCGATCCTCACGCAGGCCCTCAAGGCCGTACCCGACCTGCAGCGCTGGCTGCGCGAGCGACGGCAGCACGTGGTCAATACGCTGCACGACCGCGACAAGATCTCGTACACAGATATGGCGCCCCACCTTGACGTCACCCCCGAGCGCGTCAGCGGCATCGCCCGCGGCCACAGCCGCTCGGGCGGGAAGAAGCGGCGCGGCCAAGCCGAGGACCCCGGGCCGGACGGGACGGCGTAACCGACGGGGCGCTTAAGGAAAGCCCCGAGCCCGTTGTCAGTGGGGCGCGGGTGTTGCCCGGCGTTGAAAATGCTCATGAAGACGGCGTTCACGATGCCGACGGGCTCTGATGGCGACGCCCCGCCGGAGGGTGTTCCGGCGAGGCGGTCGTCGGCAAGGTGTCGTTTTCGTCGGCAAGGTGCCGGTGGTTGAAGGCTGCGTGACGTGTGCGTCGTCAGGCGGGCGCCTGGGGCCTGCCCGTCGTCCTGGCAACTGTGCGGTGCATGGGGAGCAAGAACGCGACAACGAACACGCCGAAGATGGTGATGGGCGACAGCCAGACAAGTCTCGCGGGGTCGTCCTGCAGCCAGTGCCGGTTGCCCCACCCGTTCGCGAAGACGTCCGTCACCATCACGGCGCTTGCCAGCCAGACCCTTTCCCGCCGCACGAGTCCCACCAGCACGGCAACCAGCGGATCGAGGATCGCCAGGCTGACGAAGAACACCTGCAGGAGAACCTGAGGAAACGACGCGTAGGCATGGATGCCGTCACGGACGAGATCGAGAATGTGGACGCAGGATCCTTCGAAGAATCCGATCAAGTACACCGCAAGAATCCATCTCGCCCACAACGGTTGTCCGCCCCATCGTTCCCGCAGCTCAAGCCACACCGGGCCACCCTAGAACGTCGGCGTGGCCAAGGGATCAAAGTCGGGCTCTCAGTCGCCGACCACCTCACTTACGGTGGCGCGTGCGCACCAGGGGGCAGAACTGGCGACCTCGCGTATTCAACTGTCGCCAATCCTCTGCCGAGAATAGCCTGCTGGTGACCGTGTGTGATCTCCACAAACCCAGCGACGTAGCATGACGACGGCCGCCCGTAAGCTTACCTCGGTGACATCCCTTGCTAGCCGCTGACGCGCTGGCGCTCACCGGTGGTGGCCGCTTGCTGGACGTAGTCGAGGAGGCGGTGGCGGCGCACGGCGTGGGCGAAGTCGGGGACGGTGTGGGTGCCCTCGGCGAGGTCAGCGCGCAATTGAGCGTAGGCGTGGGCGACGGTGTAGGCCATGGTGTCGCGTTGCCCGGCCAGGGCGGGAACGTTCGCGTCGTAACGGGCCGGTACCGGCAGCTCGGCCAGTTCCGCGTTCTTCCCGCGGGCGCCGTGGAGGGTGACCTGCCCGAACTGGAGGTGTCCGGAGTCGCCCGTGACACGCAGGTCGCCCTCTGTCCCGTTGATCTCCCACAGGAAGTTGGTGGAGCGGGCGAGCCCGCCGCGGAAGTGGACGGAGACGACGGCGCCCGATTCGAGGATTCCGCTCACGGCGATCTGGTCCTCGACGTTCATCGGCAAGGGCTCCCCGGTCTCCTCGTGCCGGACCTCAGGGCGCCGGGTGGCCGTGGTGGCGCTGAGCTCGGTGAACTCGCCCAGCACCGAGGCGAGTCCGTCGATGGTGTGACCGAATGGGATGGACAGCATGGTCGCGCCGTTGGCGCGGTCGAACACGTAGGCGCTGCGGCTGTCATACGTCGCGCCCCACTTTCCTGCTGAGGCGACGACGCTGGTGGACAGCACCTCCCCGACGTATCCGTCTGCGACCAGGTCGCGCAGGTAGCGGACCGGCGGGGCGGAGCGCGCCTGGAGCCCGACGAAGCCCCGCAGCTTCCGCGACTGCGCGAGCGTGGCCATCTCCTCGGCCTCCGCGGTCCCGTTGCCCAGCGGCCACTCGCTCAGCACGGTCTTCCCGGCGGCCAGCGCGGACATGACCAGCTCCCTGTGGTACGGGACCTTGACGGTCACGACCACCAGGTCCACCTCATCCTGCTGGACCAGTTCCTCGACGCTGCCGAACGCCAGCGGAACTCCGAACTTCTCCCCTGCGGCCTTCGCGGACTCGGCGCTGCTGGCGCTGAGGCCGCGCAGCTCGTAGGCGTCGGGCAGGGCGGCGAGGGCCGGGACGTGGGCGGTCCCCGCCCAGCCGCCATTGACGCTGAGCCCGACGATGCCGACGCCGATCGGGGCCGGCGAAGCGGACGCGGGCGTGGACGCGTGTGTGGATGAAAGAGAGGAGGCCATGGCGGTTCCCTTCGCATGGTCGGTGCCACCGGCTGGTGATCACCACCGTAGTCTATGTTCGCTCGAAGGCGAACATAGGCTTTCCGGGGCTCCGTGGATACTGGGGACGTGGCCAGCCGAACCTCATCCCCGTTGCTCCATCCCGACGAGCAGGACATGGACCTGTTCACGGTGATGGCCGCCCTCAGCGACCCCGTCCGCCAGGGCATCGTGGCCACCCTCGGTGCCAAGTCCGAAGTGCCCTGCGGCTGTTTCGACCTCCCGGTCGGCAAGTCCACCAGCAGCCGCCACTTCCGCGTGCTGCGCGAGGCGGGTGTGATCCGGCAGCGGGACGAGGGCACGCGACGCATCAACTCCCTCCGCCGCGAGGAGCTGGACCGGCGCTTCCCCGGCCTGCTCGACCTCGTCCTGCGAGAGGCGGCCGAGTGCCGTCGGCACCTCGTGTATTCCTCAGCCGACGAGGGTCTGCGGTCACCTTGAGTGATCTCCCGGGGCACAGTGCCGCCAAGTTCCTCCTGCCTCGGCGGCGAGCTGCGCGGTGGTCTCGTCGTGGAGCATGCGGGCGATCACGGGTGCGGGGGCCTGGAGGACCTGATCAAGACATGGGCCGACACCGTCAGTCTGGACAGTGGGAAGTTCAAGCGGGTGTTTGCCGCCTGCGTCGTCGCTTCCGATGCCCTGCACGCCCGGCCCGGCGGGGGCCAGGACTACACGAACCTGCGGTTCGCACGCCTATGCCCAGCGCCATGCCGACGCCGGCGTCCCCGTTGACGTGCTCAAAGAGCTCATGGACCACCGGTCGATCGTCACCACGATGTCGTACGACCAGGTGTCCCTGAAGCGGAAACGCGAAGCGATCACCACCATGCGGAAGCACACTACCGACCGTTCCGGCCGTCCGGCACCGTTCACCAGCACCACCGACTACGAGGCCCAGTCGGTCGCCGTTCCGTTCGGCAACTGCCGCGAGCCCAGCAATGTCAAGGCCGGCGGCAAGGTCTGCGCGATCCGCTTCCAGTGCGCGGCTGCGGCTTCTATCGCCCGGCCCCTCCTACCTGCCAGCGATCGAGGAGCACGTCAACGACCTGCGGGCCGACCGCGAGACCGCCAAAGCCATGGACGCCGACGACTTCGTCCTCCGCAACCTCGCAGACCAGATCACCGCGTTCACGAACGTCGCAAAAACCATGCGCGACCGGCTCAGCAGCCTTCCCCAGGGCGAACGAGAGGAGATCGAGGAGGCCAGCGCGGTCCTGCGGAAGGTCCGAGCGACCCGGGACCACAAGCTGCTGCCGCTGACCGTGATCCGCAAGGAAGACCCAGATGCCTGCTGAGACGTCCGCGAAGCCCGCCAGGACGCCCGCTGAGGTCCTCAAAGCCGCACGTCAGCGGGACAGTGCCGACAAACGCGGACGCGTCCTCACATGCTTCGCGACAACCGACGCATCACCTTTGCCACGGTCGCCCGCGAGGCCGGTGTATCCAGCTGGCTCGTCTATGCGCCGGGCCTGCGCGAACCCATCGACCAGGCACGCGCCCGCCAAGCCACCCAAGGCCACCAGGACCAGCAGAGCGGACGGAAAGTCTCCACCGCCAGCGAGCAGACCGACCTGCTCCTCGCCCGACAAGAGATCAAACGGCTCCTGAGCGAGAACGGCCAGCTGCGGCAACAGGCCCGCGTTCACCTCGGGCAGCAGGTCGAACAGCTCGGCAACCACGACCTGTTCGACCGCGTCAACGAACTCACCGAGGAGAACCTGCGGCTGTCCACGGCAGAACGGCAGGCGACCAACCAGAACGCGGAACTACAGCAGCGAGTCACCGAGCCCGAGGACGACCTCGCCGCCGCCCGCACCAGCCTCCGCCGCATGATCCGTGACGAGAACCGCCCACAACCAGCTCCCCTAGACGGCCGTGCTACGGGGCCACCGGATACTTGCCGGCATGTCCCTTACTCCAGACGATGAGATCCGCAGCCGCGAGGAGCTGGCCGCTTTCGTCCGCAAGTTGCACCAGGACTTTCTGCAGCAAGGCGATGCGTGGGAGAACAACACACTCGCCACTTTCCTGGACGCCCTCGCCGCGTGGGTGCACGACTCCCCAGGCTTCTATCAGAACTTCGGCAAAGAGCTACCAGCAGGTGGGGACTGGACCTTCATCGCCCGCGCGCTCCAAGCAGCCAAGGTCTACGAGTACTGACCTTTTCGGATTGGCTTCGGGGTGGTGACGGTGGGTGATCCCTGCGGTATGCCGGTGTTATGCGGTATGCGGAGGGTGGGGGCCTGACTGCTGAGCGGCGGGCTGTGCGTGAGGTGCTCCGGCTGGAGGCCGGAGAGAGGTTTGCACGTGGGGAGAGAACCTCGGATATCGCCAAGGACCTGCGGGTGAGCCAGCGTTCAGTGGAGCGCTGGCGCCATGACTGGCGTGAAGGCGGGATGGCGGGTCCGAGAGGGCGGTATGCGAGTTGACAGGTGATTTGTCGTCACCTGAACGTGTGGGACTGCGGCATCCCTGCCGGTCGGAGGGCTCGGGCGTGCTGGGCTGACCACGTGGGCCCTGATCGAGCCGGTGATCGCCGCGTGGAAGGCCGCACACCCCTCGGTCAGCGGCCACCAGGGCCGGTACGAGATGCGGGAGATCGTCAACGCGCTCCTCTACCAGGGCCGCACCGGCTGCCAGTGAGACCTGCTTCCGCACGATCTGCCGCCGCGCGGAGCGGTGATGTACTACTTCACCAAGTGCCGCGACGACGGCACCGACCAGACCATCCACGACCTGCTGCGCTGGCAGGTGCGGGAGCAGGCGCGGCGGAAGACGGACCCGAGCCTGGTGGTGCTCGACACCCAGAGCGTGCACGCGGCGGCCGGGGTGCCGGCGGAGTCGACGGGGCGTGATGCGGCAAAAAGTACCGGGCCGCAAGCGCGGCCTGGCCGTTGACGTGTTGGGCCTGGTGATCGCGGTGGTGGTGCTCGCCGCGTCCGTGCACTGACAACGCTGCCGGCATCGCGCTGCTGGACAAGGTCGCAGCCGACACCGACACCGTGCAGAAGGCCCTGGTCGACCAGGGTTTCAAGAATGCCGTCGTCGCGCACGGGTGCAGGTCGGCATCGAGGTGGAGATTGTCGAGCGCAACCCGGCGCGGACCGGGTTCGTGCCGATCCCCAAGCGGTGGATCGTGGAGCGCGCCTACGGGATCTTGATGCTGCACCGCAGGCTGGTGCGCGACTACGAGCACCTGCCGCGCAGTTCGGAGTCGAGGGTGTACTGGGCGATGACCGCGGTGATACTGCGGCGGCTGCGGGGCGGTACTGGCCCGGCTGGAGGAGCGGGAACGCGAGATCGCCGCGCAGGCCGAGACGACGGGAGAGCAGATCGCGCAGCTGACCGCACGGCTGGACGAGCTCGGCAGAGCTGCCGAGGAGGTCCGGATCACCCG
Organism: Streptomyces sp. NPDC048415; assembly: GCF_040651675.1. Classification (NCBI taxonomy): domain Bacteria; kingdom Bacillati; phylum Actinomycetota; class Actinomycetes; order Kitasatosporales; family Streptomycetaceae; genus Streptomyces; species Streptomyces sp. NPDC048415. The sequence continues at coordinate 13,395 of NZ_JBEZKJ010000115.1, forward strand.
CAAGACGTTGCTGGAGCTGCCCGATCCGCAGCCGCCCGCACCGCCGGCACCGAAACTGCCCGGCCATCCGGCCTACCAGCAGATCATGGCGGTGTTCGCCGCGGCCGACGCGCCGCTACGGGCGCGGCAGGTGTGCGAGGCGATGGACTTGGAGATCGCGCCCAACAACATCAACAACACCCGCCTCAAACTCAAGCGGCTGACCGAGCGCGGAATCCTGGTCGAGACCGAGCAGGGCTTGTTCACCCAGCCACGGCCGTAGCCACCCGGCAACCCCGCGGCCAGCCCGCTTGCCCCTCCCGAAAGGGAGAAGCGGACATCACCTCACGTACCGCCCTCTGAAGCGCGAACGGATTCACACACAATGCCCTCACCGGGGGATCCGCTCGGATGTCGCGCGCCCTCATCCGTCCGTGAGTGTCCCCGTTCTTCCCACAGGGGTATTCAGCCATGGGCGGTTTCAACTCATCGACTTTTGACGGGCTTCGCGAGGCGCTGCGGGGTCCCGTCCTCGTTCCCCAGGATCCGGGCTACGACGAGGCCCGCAGCATCTACAACGCCATGATCGACCGACGTCCCGCCGCCATCGCGCAGTGCGTCGACGCCGCGGACGTGAAGGCCACGATCGCCTTCGCCCAGGACACCGGGGCGGAACTCGCCGTGCGCGGCGGCGGCCACAGCGGGCCGGGCCTGTGCCTGGTGGACGGCGGACTCGTGCTCGACCTGTCGCCCATGCGCTGGGTGCGCGTGGACCCGGCGACGAGCAGCGCACAGGTGGGCGGCGGCAGTCAGCTGGGGGATGTGGACCACGCGACCCAAGCCTTCGGTCTCGGCATGCCGGCCGGAATCATGTCGACCACCGGCGTCGGCGGTCTGACACTGGCTGGCGGCCACGGCCACCTGACCCGCAAGTACGGGCTCACCATCGACAACCTGCTGGCCGCCGACGTGGTCCTGGCCGACGGGAGGTTCATCACCACGTCGGAGAAGGACTACCCGGACCTGTTCTGGGCGCTGCGGGGCGGCGCTGGGAACTTCGGTGTCGTCACGTCCTTTACGTACCGGCTGCACCCCGTGCACACGGTCGGGGTCGCGGTGACGGTGTGGCCGATCGACCGGACGGCGGAGGTGCTGCATTGGTACCGGGAGTTCCTGCCTGCCGCGGACGAGGACCTCAACGGCTTCTTCGCCATGCTGGTCGTCCCGCCCGGGCCGCCGTTCCCGGAGCCGATCCACGGGCAGAAGATGTGCGCTGTGGTGTGGTGCTACACAGGCGACCTGGACGCCAACCGCCTCGAAGAGGTACTGGCCGTCGTGAACGAACCGGCTCCGCCCGCCTTCCACTTCGCCACCCCCATGCCGTACCCCGCCCTGCAGACCATGTTCGACGAACTGATCCCCAAGGGGCTGCAGTGGTATTGGCGCGGCGACTTCTTCGACGCCATCTCCGACGAGGCGATCGAGGTGTTCCAGCGGTACGGCGAGAACATCCCCACCGAACTGTCGACGATGCACCTGTACCCGGTGGACGGAGCCGCCCACCGGGTGAGTGCCGACGACACGGCCTGGGCCTACCGCGACGCCGTCTGGTCCGGCGTGATCGGCGGAATCGACCCCGACCCCGCGAACGCCGATCTGATCCGGCAGTGGTGCGTCGACTTCTGGAACGACCTCCACCCGCACTCCATGGGCGGCTCCTACATCAACTTCCTGGGCGAGCGGGAAGGCCCTGAGCGGGTGCGGACCACCTACCGCGGGCACTACGACCAACTCTCCTCGATCAAGCGCACGTACGACCTGGACAACTTCTTCCGCGCCAACCAGAACATCCCGCCATCGGCGGGGTGACGCGGCGCGGCTTCGAGGCCCTCCACTCCTTGGAGCCTTGTCTGCCGGTACCACGGGGGCCATCCTGGCGCGGACGCGGTCCGTACGATCATCGAGGGCCGGCGCCCATGCCGTGCTGGAGGTGCTCCGCGACGGCCGGTGGAGACCGGGCGCCGTCGGGCGTTTTCTGCGGCTGGCCGCTCACCGGTCGATGCGGCAGGCGGCCCGGCGTCCGCGTGCGATCGCGCAAGTCGGCGCCGTGCAAGGGATGCTGTTCACGTCCGAGCGACGCCGCGGAGCCAAGCGGTGGGTGGCCACCAGACCGGCAGAACCTCAAAGAAATCCTGGCCCGCTGCCGGAAGCTGCCACCGGGCATGTCCGGTCCTTCGCCGCGATGATGGCCGTCCGCAGCGCGGAGCGCCTGGCCCAGCGGGTCACCGACGCCTGCGCGGACGAAAGTCATAGGCTGCGCGCCTTCGCAGACGGCCTCTGATGACCGACCTCGACGCCGTGGCCCTCGGCCTGAGCACGCCATGGAACTCGGGCTGCGTCGGGGCCGCGTGACGGACATCAGGCTGCTCAAGCGGCAGAATGGCGGGCCGGGCCGCCCCTGCTCCGCAAACGCGTCCTACTCGTGGCCGCGGCCGCCGACAACACAGAGTCTCCAACCCGTCAGCCACGTGATCGCCTGGTCATCCAGCCAGCGCACACCGCGGCGGTGGGAATCCCCGAGGACCTGCCGGGCTGCAGGGCTCGACGACAAAGGCGCAGAGATGAACCGTCTCGAGGAGAACGCGCTGTTCCAGCCTTCGCGCCTGTGATCGTGCGCGTGGCTCGGAGAAAGAACACCAAGCGTGCGCCCTGCGCCACGTCCCAAGCCGACCCCACACTCAGGGCCAGGAGACGTGGAGTCATCCCGGGCTGCCGGGGGCAGGTTGGTGCCCGCCGCCGGTGGGGTCGAACCCCGCCAGCATCTGCTCCAGTGCCGCCTGGTCCGGCCCCACGAACGCCGATTCCCCGGCTGCAGAGCCCAGCGTGTCGATCATCGACGTGGTGATCCCCGGCGCCGGCGGCAGATGCACGGAAAGGACAAGCTCTGGCTCCCTGTCCCGCAGCGGCCGGAAGGTCGCGAGGAACTTCTGGACATCCACGTTGTGCACCCACGGGCTGTCGACCGTAGCCCACAGCAACTGCGCGGCCCGCAACTCCTCCACGCCGACCGCACCGACGTCATCGGCGTGTGCCAGTTCGACACTGGGCATCGGCCCACCGAAGCAGTCAGAGCTGAAGCAGACCCCTGACCGGTCGTCGAAGAGGCCGACTGTGGCCGGGTTGTCGTACAGCGGCGGCCTGAACGCCGTAAGGGTACGGTCGCCGACATCCAGGGTCTGCCCCGGATTGAGCAGATACAGACGATCGAGCGGCAGCGGCCGCTCACAGGACAGGAACCCGGCGGACAGGAACGTGGTCACGACACGCGCCTCGGGCGCCGCGGCCAGCAGGTCGAAGACCCCACCCGTGTGATCACGATCCGGGTGCGTCAACCAGATCCATCGCACGTCGGCCGGATCCAGCACGGAACCGACCGCCTCCAAGAAATTCCGGTCCGGCAGCCCCAGTCCGGTGTCGATGACGACGGGCTGCGAGGCGAGCAGTACGAAGGCGTTCACCGGGAGGTATCCGATCCCCGGCACTTCAATGCTGTCGTTCAGGACGCTGATGTCCGGGCGGACCTTGTGCACCGGCATGTCACATCTCCACGTTCCCCCAGGACGGTGATCGTGCCGCGGCCTCCCCCTCCATCATCGGTCTGTCCTCCTGGCACCGCACCCCGGCCATTTTTTTGCCGCATCACGCCCCGTCGACTCCGCCGGCACCCCGGCCGCCGCGTGCACGCTCTGGGTGTCGAGCACCACCAGGCTCCTTCCGCCTTCCGTCGCGCCTGCTCCCGCACCTGCCAGCGCAGCAGGTCGTGGATGGTCTGGTCGGTGCCGTCGTCGCGCCACTTGGTGAAGTAGTACATCACCGCGCCGCGCGGCGGCAGATCGTGCGGAAGCAGGTCCCACTGGCAGCCGGTGCGGCCCTGGTAGAGGAGCGCGTTGACGATCTCCCGCATCTCGTACCGGCCCTGGTGGCCGCTGACCGAGGGGTGTGCGGCCTTCCACGCGGCGATCACCGGCTCGACCAGGGCCCACGTGGTCAGCCCAGCACGCCCGAGCCCTCCGACCGGCAGGGATGCCGCAGTCCCACACGTTCAGGTGACGACAAATCACCTGTCAACTCGCATACCGCCCTCTGAAATCGAAGGTCCGGCGAAGTTGCCGAAGTTGTCGGATGAACGGTTCGCCGGACTGGAGGAAGAGCTGGCCAAGGGTCCGGCCGCACACGGCTGGGAAGATCAGCGGTGGACGTTGGAACGCGTCCAGACGGTGATCAGCGACCACTTCCGGATCAGCTGCTCGATTGCGGGAGTGTGGCGGCTCCTGCACCGGCACGGCTGGTCCTGGCAGAGCCCGGCCCGCCGCGCACTGGAACGCGACGAACACGCCGTCGAGCTCTGGAAGAAAGACGTGTGGCCGCAGGTGGAAGGACCGCGGCGGCGCTCGGGGCCTACATCCTCTTCGAGGACGAGGCCGGCTTCGCGATGACGCCGCCACGCGCCCGCACCTGGGGCAGGCGCGGACAGACTCCCGTGGTCAGGGTCCGGGGCCGTTCCCGACGCCGGATCTCGGTGGCGGCCCTGTGCTGCTACCGTCCCGGCGAGACATAGAGGCTGATCTACCGCCCACGCTTCCATCTGCCTTTCAAGGGAGCCCGGAAGAGCTTTTCGTGGACGGACTACCGTGACCTTCTGGTCCGCGCGCATCTCCAGCTCGGTGCCCCCGTGGTGATCGTCTGGGACAATCTGAACACCCACAGAACGGCCGGACTGCGTCAGTATGCGGCTGACCACGACTGGCTCACCGTCTTCCAACTCCCGCCCTACACACCCGACCTGAACCCTGTCGAAGGCGTCTGGTCACTGCTACGGCGAGGACCCATGGCCAACACCGCGTTCACCGATCCCGAACACCTCGAGCGCACACTCCGCCGCGGACTGGCCCACATCCAACGGCACCCCGACCTCATCAACGGCTGCCTCACCGAAACCGGCCTGGACATCACCACACACCCGAAGCCAATCCGAAAAGGTCAGTAGGTCGGGTCGTCGCAGCTAGTGCCGCCCCGCGGAAGTTCCGCCGATGAGTTTCCGGCGGTTGTGCCGTCTACCCGTCGACGAAGGGAGCGCACCATGCGCAAGATCATCGTTTGCACGTTCCTGACGCTCGACGGCGTCATGCAGGCGCCGGGCGGTCCGGACGAGGACACTGGGAGCGGCTTCGAGCACGGCGGCTGGCAGAAACCGGTGGCCGACGACGAGGTCGGCACGGCCATCGCCGGTTGGTACGAGCACTCCGACGCGATGCTGCTCGGCCGCAAGACGTACGAGATCTTCGCGTCGTACTGGCCGACCGCCGATCCCGACAACCCGTTCACCAATCGGATGAACAGCATGCACAAGTACGTGGCGTCTCGGACCCTGACGTCCGTCGAGTGGCAGAACTCCACGCTGCTGGAGGGCGACATCGTCGATGCCGTACGCCAGCTGAAGGCGTCCGACGGCGGCAACATCAACGTCGTCGGCAGCGGCGACCTCGCCCAGACACTCATGCAGCACGGCCTCGTCGACGAGTACCGGCTGACCATCCACCCGGTGATCATCGGCACCGGCAAGCGGCTGTTCGCCGACGGAGCGATCCCCACTGCACTGGAGCCGGTCAGCGTCTCGACGACGAAGGGCGGCACCGTCGTCGGCGTCTACCGGCCGAACGGTAAGCCCAGCTACGACAGCTACTAGTGTCGTGCGCCGCGGAAGTTCCGCCGATGGCCATCGGCTCGTTGGCCGGGCATGGTTGATGCTGATGATCGGTGTGCGCTGGAGGAACGGGTACGTGGGCATACCGCCCTTCAACGCGTGGCCCGCCGCGCGCATAGTCCTGCTGGCTGCTGGAGGGTGCCCAGCCCGGCGGATAGCGGAGATTGTTCGGGTGGATGTCTCCACGGTGGTGCGGTGGCGGGACCGGTGCGCCCGGGAGGGGCTGGCGGGGCTGGACGACCGGCCCCGCTCGGGCAGGCCGTCCGTCCACGGGCCCGAGGTCCGACTGCGGATCGTGGCGACCGTCACCAGTACGCCGCCCACCCCTACAACGCCTGGTCGCACCGGCTGATCGCACCGGCTGATCGCCGAGCACCTGGCGGGCACGAGCATCTCCGCCTCGCAGGTTGGGCGGATTCTCGCTGCGCTCCAGGTCAAGCTCCATCGGGTCCGCGACTGGCTGACCCGCCCCGCCGACGCTCACTTCTTCACGAAGGCGGCCGAGCTGTGCGCCCTTTACCGCAAATGCCCACCGCGCTCGGTGGTGGTGTCGGTGGACGAGAAGACCGCGATGGCCGCCTGTTCCCGCAAGCACCCCGACCGGTTGCCTGGCCGGGGACGGGTGCGCCTGCGGGAGTTACGTCCGTCACGGCACCGTCTCGGTCACCGCCGCGCTCGATGCGCACCCCGAAGCGAGCCGAGGTGGACTGCCTTCGCGAATGCTTGGCTAGCCACATGATTGCTGTTACCTTGATTATGTGGCTGGCCACGCTTTTGGTGTCACAGGGAATGGAGTCATCATGAAAGCAATCGTTTTCGACCAGTTCGGCGGCCCGGACGTGCTGCACGAGGCGGACATCGAGGTCCCGCAGCCCGGCCCCGGCCAGGTCCGGGTCCGCGTGAAGGCCGCCGGGCTGAACGCGCTGGACGGCAAGATCCGTTCCGGGATGCTGGAGGCCGTCCTCCCGACGACCCTCCCCGCCGTCCCCGGTGGCGAGCTCGCCGGCGTGGTGGACGCCCTGGGTGAGGGCGTGAGCGACGTGCAGGTCGGCGATGAGGTGCTGGGCTGGTCGGACACCGGCTCGTACGCCCAGTACGCGCTGGCCACCACCGTGGCCCCCAAGCCCGCCGGCCTCGACTGGCAGCACGCGGTCGCGCTGCCGGTGGCCAGCGAGACGGCCGAGCGGGTCCTGAACCTGCTGGAGGTGGCCGCCGGGGAGACCGTGCTGATGCACGGCGCGTCCGGAGCTGTGGGAACCCTGGCGGTCCAGCTCGCCACGGCCCGCGGAGCACGCGTGATTGCCACCGCAGGCCCCTCCAACCAGGACTACCTCACCTCGCTCGGCGCCACCGCGACCGTGTACGGCGACGGTCTGGTCGGCCGGGTGCGAGCGCTGGCCCCCGACGGCGTGGACGCGGTGTTCGACCTGGCCGGGAAGGGAGCCCTGGAGGACTCCATCACCTTGCGGGGCGGCACCGAGCGCATCGTCACCATCGCCGACTTCGGCGCACGGCAGCTGGGCATCACCTTCTCCCAGGGGTCCCAGGAACGCTCGACCGCCCGCTTGGCCGCCCTGGCCCAGGACGCCGCGGCCGGCAAGCTCGTCACCACCGTCACCGCCTACCCGCTCGACCAGGCGGTCACGGCCCAGCAGGTCAGCGACGCCGGGCACGTGCGGGGCAAGCTCGTCCTGAGCGTCGACTGAGCACGCCTGGCCACCGGCTCCCCACGACCACCCGCTGCCTTTACGGTGACCGGCCGGTCACCGCCCTATCGAAGGACACCCTCATGCTGGATTCCCTGTGGACGCCGACCACTCTTGGCGGCATATCTCTGCCGCACCGCCTGGTCATGGCCCCCATGACCCGTGACCGCTCCACGCCAGAAGGCGTACCGACCGAGCTGAACGCCGAGTACTACGCCCAGCGGTCCTCGCATGCGCTCGTCATCACCGAGGGAACCCAGCCCTCCGCCGACGGCCAGGGCTACCTCCTGACCCCCGGCATCCACAATGACGAGCAGATCGCCGGGTGGCGCAAGGTCACCGACGCCGTGCACGCGGCCGACGGCCGGATCGTCATCCAGCTGATGCATACCGGACGCATCGCCCACCCCGACAACACCCCCCACGGGCGCCGGCCGGTCGCCCCTTCGGCAATCCAGGCGCAGGGCGCGATGTTCACCGCGTCGGGGCCCCAGGAGATGCCGACCCCCCGTGCTCTGTCGACGCAGGAGGTCGCGGCGACCGTCGACGACTTCCGGCGCGCCGCAGCGGCTGCCGTCGCGGCCGGCGCCGACGGCGTGGAGATCCACGGCGCCAACGGCTACCTGGTGCACCAGTTCCTGTCCGACAACACCAATCAGCGCACCGATGGCTACGGCAGCTCGATCGAGGGCCGCATCCGCTTCGCCGTCGAGGTCGCCGCCGCAGTGGCTGGCGAGATCGGCGCCGAGCGCACCGGCATCCGAATCTCCCCCGCAAACCCCTACAACGACATCGCCGAGTCCGACACCGCCGAGCTGTATCCGGCGCTCCTGGACGCCCTGCGCCCCCTGGACCTGGCCTACCTCCACGTGATGCACGCCGACGACGAGGAGCTGCTGGGCACTCTGCGCGCGCTGTGGCCGACCACGCTGATCCTCAACCGGGGCGGCACCGACCTGCCCGCCCGCGCCAAGGACATCGACAACGGCACGGCCGACCTCGTCTCCGTCGGCGCCCTCGCGCTCGCCAACCCGGACCTGGTCGAGCGGCTCCGCGCCGGCGCACCGCTGAACACCCCCGACCCGGCGACCTTCTACGGCGGCGGAGTGGCCGGCTACACCGACTACCCCACCCACACCGTCTGAGGAACCGAACCATGCCCACCCCCGAACCCCGCATCCCCACGACGGCCGGCGCAGGACCGATGAGCTACGCGATCTTCCAACTCGCCCGCGCCCACCGCGCCTACGCCGCCGCCATGCTGCGCGCGATGGACCTGCATCCCGGACAGGAGCTGCTGCTGATGCACCTTCTTGACCGGGACGGCCAGTCCCAGTCCGAGCTGCTCGACAGCGTCGGCCTGGACCACTCCACCGTCTCCAAGTCCCTTCGCCGCATGCAGGACGCCGGCCTGCTCATCCGTGAGCCGGCCGCACATGACCGGCGCGTCATGGTGGTCCACCTCACCGACAAGGGCCGGGCGATGCGCGAGCCCATCGCGGCCCTGTGGCAGGCCCTGGAGGAGACCACCGCCCGGAATCTGTCGGAGCACCAGGCGGAGTCCTTCGTCGAGACCGCCTACGCCATCACCGAGGCGATCAGCAGCCGCGCGCTGCCGGAAGAGTCCGCGTGACTCCCCGGTGTGCACCCCACGCGGACTGGGGTGCACACCGTCCCGCATGCGGCGCGACCACCGCCAGGTCGGCCCTATCACCCATCCCGTAGTGGCTGCCTTCGGACGCGGCACGTTCCGGCGGCGAGGCGCACTGCGGATCCGCCCCCACGGCCCGCCTTCATTGGCCCGCCCGGCACGCAGGCGCCTATGTATGCAGCCGCGCCTGCCCCGCCCACCAAGCCCCTCGCTGATGACCTGACGGAAAGTGAGACTCCCATGCCTGCCACCGACTCAACCGCCCTCCCGGTCCTCGTCGTCGGGGCGACCGGCTCCCTGGGGAGCAAGGTCGTCGACGAACTTCTGGGGCGCGGCAAGAACGTCCGCGCCCTGGTGAGGCCGGCCAGCGACGCCAGCCGGCTCGAAAGCCGGGGTGTGGAGATCGCCCGCGGCGACATGCTCAACGTCGACTCGCTCGTGGATCGAGACTTGTGCGGTGTTATCTCACTTGATCTAGTCTGCCGGCCAGCTCATGGCCCTGTGCTGCCGCTATGCCCACGTTCGGCGTCTTGACGTGAAGCGGGCTGTTGAGACCCGTCGCCTTACGGGGTCCAGGATGCGATGCTGCATGCCGGATCGAACGGCTGGGGGGACTGTCGATGAGTGCGCAAGGCGTCGTGGCCGTTTCTGTAGCGGTCCTGGCCCCCGTGGTGACCGCGGCTGCTGGTGTGGTGAGCCTGATGGTGCAGGACCGGCGGATGCGCCGGTCACGAACGGGCCGCCGCCAACTGGCCTTCGAGGACGCGACTCGGCAGGTAGCCTTCGCCGCCGAATGGTGGAAGGCCAGGCAACTGATCGCCTCCACTCCGGAGACGCTCCAAAACGCGACCACCGTGGCGCAGCGCTGGCTGGATGAGGCATCCGAGCGGGTGAACACAGCTGAGCGAGCCGGTACCGACGGGGAGCCGCAGGTGTCGGTCAGCAGGCTGCTGCTGCTCTACCGGTTCCGCCATCCGTCCGCGAAGGTCATCCGGATCGGCTTCTACGGGGCACTGGGCGCCATGGCCTACGGAAGCCTGGGCCTCCTCGGCCAAGCCCAGGATGGTGGGACCAGGGGCGACCTGGTCTGGGGAGCACTGTGGACGGTCCTGATCGGGGTGCTCGCGCTGTTCCTGCGCTTCTGGGCGGTCTCGGCGGACAGCGC
>NZ_JBEZKJ010000116.1:0-23213 GCF_040651675.1 Streptomyces sp. NPDC048415
TGGCGGTGACCAGCTGGCCGTTGTCCAGGTGGTGCCCGTACATGTCCTTCGCGCTGCCCAGGATGATCGGGTTGAGCACGATGATGTAGGCCATCCTCGCCGAGGTATGCCTTGCGTACGGATTCGTCGTGCAGCAGGTCCTGTCCGGTGCCGGAGAGGACGATGTTGCCGACCTCCATGACGTGTCCTTGGTCGGCGAGGGAGAGCGCGGCTTGGGCGTTCTGCTCGACGAGGAGGATGGTCGTGCCGGTGGATTTGAGCTCGGCGATGGTGGACATGATCTTCTGCATCATGATCGGTGAGAGGCCCATGGAGGGTTCGTCGAGCATGAGCAGTTTGGGCTGGGACATCAACGCGCGGCCCATGGCGAGCATTTGCTGCTCGCCGCCGGACAGGGTGCCCGCGGCTTGCTTGCGGCGCTCGCCCAGGATGGGGAAGAGGTCGTATGCGCGCTGGATGTCTTTTTCGATGCCGGCCTTGTCGGAGCGCAGGAATGCTCCGAGTTGGAGGTTTTCGGCGATGGTGAGGCGGGGGAAGATGTGTCGGCCTTCGGGGGAGTGGGCGAGGCCGAGGGCGACGATTTTGTGGGCGGGGACGCTGGTGAGGGGTTTGCCGTCGAAGAGGATGCGGCCTGCGCTGGGCTTGAGGAGTCCGGAGAGGGTGCGCAGGGTGGTGGTTTTGCCGGCGCCGTTGGTGCCGATGAGGGTGACGATCTGGCCGGCTTCGACGGTGAAGGAGATGCCCTTGACGGCTTCGATCTTGCCGTAGGCGACCTTGAGGTCTTCGACCTCCAGCAGTGCGGTCACTGGGCGGTTCCTTCCTTGCTGGTGGTGCTTTGCGCGCCGTTGGCCTCGGCGGCTTCGACTTCGGCGGCTTCGTCGTCGCCGGGGGCGCCTTCGAAGGGGGTGCCGAGGTAGGCGGCGATGACGCGTTCGTCGCCCTGGACGACTTCCGAGGTGCCTTCGACGAGTTTTTCGCCTTGGACGAGGCAGGCGACGCGGTCGGAGAGGTTGAAGATGAAGCGCATGTCGTGCTCGATGACGAGGACGGCGATGCCTCGGTCGCGGATGGCGAAGACGAGGTCTTCGGTGGCTCGTGTTTCTTGGGGGTTCATGCCGGCTGTGGGCTCGTCCAGGAGCAGCAGTCCGGGCTCGCTCGCCATGGCGCGGGCGATTTCGAGCTTGCGCTGTTCGCCGTAGGGGAGGTTGCGGGAGAGGTGGTCGGCCTTGTGGTCGAGGCCGATGAACTCGAGCAGTTCCATGGCGCGTTCGCGGGATGTGGCTTCTGCCTTGCGGAAGCCGGGGCCGCGGAGGAGGGCGGACCAGAGGCCTTCCTTGGTCCGGGTGTGGCGGCCTACGAGGACGTTTTCCAGGACGGTCATGTTGGCGAAGAGCCGGATGTTCTGGAAGGTGCGGGCGATGCCTGCGCTGGTGACCAGGTGGGGCTTCGGGGGCAGCACCGTGCCCTTGTACGACACCTTGCCTTCTGTCGGGACGTACAGGCCCGTCAGGCAGTTGAAGAAGGTGGTTTTGCCGGCGCCGTTGGGTCCGATGAGGCCGACGATCTCGCCGGTGTTGACGGTGAGGTCGACGCTGCGTACGGCGGTGAGGCCGCCGAAGCGCATGGTGACGCCGGTGGCTTCGAGGACGGGGCTGGGGGCTGTGGTGGTGGTCATGTGGGTCACGCCCCTGCCTTGGTGACGCCGACGGTGGAGTCGGGCAGGCCTTGTTCGGGGATGTCTAGTTGGCCGGTCTCGTGGAATTCGAGCTGGCGGCGGCGGTTGGCGATGATGCCTTCGGGGCGGAAGCGCATGAGGATCACCAGCGCGATGCCGAATGCCAGGAGTTGGTACTCCTTGAGGAAGTTGAGCTTTTCCGGGAGGAGGTAGAGCAGCGTGGCACCGAGGATGGGTCCGTTCACTGTGCCCATGCCGCCGAGGACGACCGCGGCGAGCAGGAAGGCGGAGTTCGGGGGTACGGAGCCGGCGAACTGGTACGGGGCCGGGTTGACGCTGTAGCCGACGTGGGCGGAGACGGTACCCGCGAGGCCTGCCAGTGAGGCGCCGAGCGCGAAGGCGATGAGCTTGACGCGGAAGCCGTTGATGCCCATGGCGGTGGCGGCGGTCTCGTCTTCGCGGATGGCGATCCAGGAGCGGCCGATGCGGGAGTCGGCGGCGCGGTTGAACACGATGACGACGATCCCGGTGATGATCAGCATCAGGAGGAAGTAGTTCGCGAATCGGCCGAGGGTGACTCCGCCGATGTCGTGGGTGCTTCCGAAGTTGAACCCGAAGATCTTGAGGTCCGGGATCATGGAGATGCCGTTGGGGCCGTTGGTGAGGTTGGGTCCGGAGGAGCCGTCGAGGTTGTTGACGGAGATGCGGAAGATCTCTCCGAAGCCGAGGGTGACGATGGCGAGGTAGTCGCCGCGCAGTCGCAGGGTGGGGGCGCCGATGAGGACGCCGAAGACGAGCGATGCGGCCATGCCGGTGAGCATGGCGGCCCAGAAGGGGAACTGGACGCCGGAGAAGCGGGAGAACTCGGAGCCGGAGACGAGGGCCGCGGCGTAGGCGCCGACGCCGAGGAAGGCGACGTATCCGAGGTCGAGGAGTCCGGTGAGGCCGACGACGATGTTGAGGCCGAGGGCGACGGTGCCGACTACGAGGATGTTCACGCCGAGGTTGGCGTTGTGTTCGTTGTTCTCGACGAAGGGGAAGATCGCCGCGGCGAGGAATGCCATGGAGGTGGCGAATCCCTTGTGGCGGGCGTTGAGTGCGGCGAAGCGGTCGAAGAGTCCGGCGGCGAGCAGGGCCCAGGTGCCGAAGATGACGAGGAGCAGGTAGCCGAGGAACGTTTCGCTTGCGTCGGGGTCGACGCCGATGCCGTAGGTGAAGACGATGAGGGCGACGGCGGTGGCGGCGGTGATGACGAGGCGTTCGCCCCAGGCGGGGAGCTTGATCGCGGTGGGGAGGCGCTCGGGCTTGGTGACGTAGTCCTTGAAGGTGTCGCCGGGCCTGGGGAGAGCGAGGGTGCCGAGGAGGGCGATCAGGGAGCCGATGGCGGCGATGTAGGCGCCGGGGTCGAGGGCGACGAGGCCCTTGAGGTCGACGGCGATGGCGATGGCGCTGAACCAGCTGACGGCGAACGCGGAGGTGGCGGCGAGGACGACGGGCTGGGTGGCGCCCGCCGGGTTGAGCCAGCGCAGTCCGCGGATGTCGAGGAGGGTGAGCGCGAAGAGGAGGGTCAGGATGCCGGCGACGAGGTCGAGGATCTGGAGTCCGGCCGGGGAGCCGTAGTAGGTGAGGTCCCCGGGGAAGTCGGACGTGTAGGTCCAGGACATGAAGGTGCTGGCGATGGTGGCGATCGCGCCGATGGCGATGAGGGCGCGGGCGGCGCTTTGGGGGAGTGCGATGAGGCCGCGCGGGGTTTCGGCGGGGGCCGCGGTGGTCTTCTCGGTGGTTGCCATGGTGCTCACGCCCTGTCCGCGACGCGTTCGCCGACTAGGCCTTGTGGCCTGAACAGCAGTACGAGGATGAGGAGTACGAAGGCCCAGACGGAGGACCAGCCGCCGCCGCCGAGCTGCTGCATGCCGGGGATGCCGTCGATGTAGCTGGTGGCCATGGTTTCGGCGAGGCCGAGGACGAGGCCGCCGATCATGGCGCCGTAGATGTTGCCGATGCCGCCGAGGACGGCCGCGGTGAAGGCTTTGAGGCCCATCTGGAAGCCCATGTCGTATTTCACCGTGCCGTAGCGCAGGCCGTAGGCGACGGCTGCGACGGCGGCGAAGAAGCCGCCGATGGCGAAGGCGATGACGATGATGCGGTTGGTGTCGATGCCCATGAGCTGGGCGGTGTCCGGGTCCTGCGCGGTGGCCTGCATGGCGCGGCCGGTGCGGGAGAGGCGGACGAAGAAGGCGAGGGCGGCCATGCAGATCGGGGCGGCGATGATGACGAAGACGGAGCCGCTCTGGATGCTGACGGAGCCGATGTGCCAGGGACCGAAGGGGAGTTGCGGGAATGTGAGGTCGGTCTTGGCGTTCGGGTACCGGTTGAACACGATCTGCTGGAGTGCGAGGGAGAGGCCGATGGCGGTGATGAGGGGTGCGAGGCGTGGTGCTCCGCGCAGTGGGCGGTAGGCGAAGCGTTCGGCCCCGACGGCGATGAGGACGGAGACGAGTCCGCCGCCTATGAGCATCGCTGGGAGGGCTATCCACATGGATGTGCCGTTGGGCAGGACGTACAGGTAGACCGTGAGTGCGCCGAAGCCTCCGGTCATGAAGATTTCGCCGTGGGCGAAGTTGATGAGCTGGACGATGCCGTACACCATCGTGTAGCCGATGGCGATCAGCCCGTACATCGAGCCGAGGAACAGCCCGTTGGCCAGCTGCTGCGGCAGGGTGTTCACCGCATGGCCTCCATGTGGTGGGGAGTGTTGAGCAGGGCGTATGAAGCGGGCCGCGCGGTGACGGGTGGTCTGGCCGCGCGGCCCTTTGGTGGTGCTAGCGGCGGAAGGGATCAGCCGTTGAACGTGCCGCTCTTGACGGCCTTCCACTTGCCGTTGACGACCTGGTAGACGGTGAGCTGCTTGTTGGTGGTGTCGCCGTACTCGTCGAAGGAGACGGGTCCGGCGATGCCGTCGAACTTCGTCTTCTGGACCTCGTCGACGATCTTGGCGCGGGCGCCGTCGGGGATCTTGCCGTCCTTCACGACGTTGCCGATGGCCTTGATGATGGCCGTGGCGGCGTCGTAGGAGTAGCCGCCGTAGGTGCCGTAGTCGCCCTTGAGGCCGGAGGCCTTGTACTTCTTGATGAAGTCGGCGGCGGAGGGCAGGGAGTCGACGGGCTGGCCGACGGAGGTGACGAGGTCGCCTGCGGAGGTCTTGCCGGCGGTGGAGATGTAGGTCGGGGTGAACATGCCGTCACCGCCGAACAGCGGGATCTTGGCTCCGCCGTCCTTGAGCTGCTTGGTGAGCTTCTCGGACTCGTCGTACTGGCCGCCGTAGTACACCAGGTCGGCCTTCGAGTTCTTGATCTTGGTGACCAGGGCCGAGAAGTCCGTGTCGCCGACGTTGACGTGGTCCTCGCCCGCGACCTTGCCGCCGGACTTGGTGAAGCCGGCCTTGAAGAGCTTGGCGAGGCCGGCGCCGTAGGTCTGCTTGTCGTCGACGACGAAGACCTTGCGCTTCTTCAGCGTGTTGTACGCGTAGTCGGCCGCGAAGCCGCCCTGGAGGGCGTCGGTGGTGGCGGTGCGGAAGTACGTCTTGAAGGGACGCGACTTCGAGGTCTGCCAGTTCTTGCCCTGGGTGAGTTCGGGCGCGGTGTTGGACGGCGAGATCTCGACCAGGTTGGCGGTGGCGAAGACCTGCTGCATCTGGGTGGCGACGCCGGAGTTCAGCGGGCCGACCACGCCGAGGACCTTGTCGTTCTGGACGAGCTGGGTGGCGTTCTGCTGGCCGCTGGCCGGGATCGCCTTGTCGTCGAGGGCCTGGACCTTGAACGTCACGCCGGGCACGGTGTTGTTCTTGTTGGCGTCGTTGACGGCGATCTGTACGCCGCCCTGGATGCCGAGGCCGGTGGCGGAGTTCTGACCGGTCAGCGGCGCGTCCACGCCGATGATGATCTCGGTCTTCTTGCTGCCCTTGCTGTCTCCGCCACTGTCGCGCGAGCCGCAAGCGGTCAGCGTGAGTGCTCCCGTGGTGAGCACGGAGGTAAGGATGACCAAAGAACGGTGTCGCACGTTAAGTCCTCTCCCTGGCGCGGCACCCCAGGGTGGGGGCCGTGTGTCTCGCCGGGCCGTACTGGGTGGTGCAGGCCGTGCAGCAGACGCGCCCGGCGGCGCGGTGACTGGCCGTGACTATAAGCGCAGGTAGGGGGAGGGGGGAGGAGCGTGGGGAAGGCTGTGACGCTCTTGTTATGCGGGGGCTGTCTTGGCGGGCGTGGGGTGGACGGCTGGAACATTTCGGGACGCTGTTCGGGTGTGACGGCGTGTTCGCATGCTGAGAACGCCCTGTTCCGGTTCGTGGGGCGGGTAGCGGCCGTGGTTGCGGCGGTGGTGTGGGGCGATGTGCGTGGCGCGCCGCGGCGGGGGCGGTGCCCTGGCATTGCTTCATTACGGCAGAGGTAACCGACTGTTACCTCCGTGTGAGGTCTGCCGGGTGTCCTCGCGGGGGTGAAGTGGGCGCGGGGGAGGCGGGTTCGGGGGAGCAGAGGGAGCGCAGGTCGGTCCACAGGTCGTGCGGGTATGCGCCGCCGAAGAGAAAGCTTTGCTGCTGCTGTGCGGTCTTGTTGCTGATGAGCAGGTCGAGGTGGGGGAGGTCGAGGGCGGGCGGCAGGGCGGCGCACTTGTATACGGAGATGCGTACGGTGATCAGGCGCGGTGATCCGGCCCTCACTGTCAGTGGCAGTGGGGGTGTGGTGGTGGCGCCCAACGCGGGTAGTCCGGGGCCGACTTGGCGGACGGTGACGGGGCTGCCGCGGGCGACGTCGACCTCGAAGCGGAAGGTGGCGGGGGCGGGTCCCCGTCCTTCGTAGTGGAGGGTGGTGACGCTCGCGGGCCACGGGTACGGGTTCGGGGTGGCCTGGGTGACCGGGGTGGGGCGCAGGGCGAAGAAGGCGCTGGTGGCGGCCGCGGTGAGGGTGAGGGCCTTCAGCAGGCGGCGCCGGGAGCGGGGGAGTGCGGCCCAACGGGCTTCGGCATGCGTGGAGTTCGACCACAGCAGATCGGGCGCGGGGTTGTGGTGGGGGCCGTCGGTCTCATCGGGGTGGTACGGCTCGACGGGCCCGATGCCGGTCATGCTTCACGCTATGCCGGAGGGCCGGGCTCCGACAATGGGGCCGGAGGCTGGGGAGTTGACGTGCGTGCTCCCGGGGCGGTCGGAGTCCGTGCCCCCATGGTCGGCCAGAGTGCGCGCCCCCGGGTCGGCCGAGAGGCCGCGTCCCGGGGGCCAGGAGTCCGTGCGTGTCAGCCGGTCGGCGCGTCCTTGAGAATGCAGGTCAGTCGGGCGCTGCAGACGCGCTTGCCGGCCTCGTCGGTGATGGCGATCTCGTACGTCGCCGAGGAGCGCCCCCGGTGGACGGGGGTGGCGACGCCGGTGACCAGGCCGGAGCGCACTCCGCGGTGATGGGTGCAGTTCAGGTCGACGCCCACGGCGATCTTGGAGCTGCCGCCGTGGAGCATGGCGCCGACGGAGCCGATGGTTTCGGCGAGGACGGCGGAGGCGCCTCCGTGCAGGAGGCCGTAGGGCTGGGTGTTGCCCTCGACCGGCATGGTGCCCACGACGCGGTCCGCGGAGGCTTCGATGATCTGCACGCCCATGCGGGTGCCGAGGTGGCCCGCGGAGAACAGGGCGGGCAGGTCGACGCCGAACGAGGCGTACTCGTCGATGACCTCTTGCGGGAACTTCACGGTGTGCTGCTCGCCCATCGGGCCCGACTCCGTTCGTCGTGGATCGCTTCGCCATGGGCTGCGCCATGGCTCACTCGTGCTGAGCAAACGCTCAGTCGGTTGCCGATTGTTCCAGACGTACGACGACGGACTTGCTGGCAGGGGTGTTGCTGGTGTCGGCGGTGGCGTCCAGCGGGACGAGGACGTTGGTCTCCGGGTAGTAGGCGGCCGCGCAGCCCCGGGCGGTCGGGTAGTGCACGACGCGGAAGCCGGGCGCGCGCCGCTCGACGCTGTCCTTCCACTCGCTGATCAGGTCCACGTACGAGCCGTCCGCGAGCTTCAGCTCCCGGGCGTCCTCGGCGTTCACGAGCACCACCCGGCGGCCGTTCTTGATGCCGCGGTAGCGGTCGTCCAGGCCGTAGATGGTGGTGTTGTACTGGTCGTGCGAGCGCAGGGTCTGCAGGAGCAGGCGGCCCTTCGGCAGCTCGGGGTACTCGACGGGCGCGGCGGTGAAGTTGGCCTTGCCGGTGGCCGTCGGGAAGCGGCGCTCGTCGCGCGGGGCGTGCGGGAGCGCGAAGCCCGCGGGGTTGCCCACGCGCGCGTTGAAGTCCTCGAAACCGGGGATCACGCGCGCGATGCGGTCGCGGATGGTCGCGTAGTCCTTCTCGAACTCCTCCCAGGGAGTGCGGGATTCGTGGCCGAGGACGCGGCGGGCGAGGCGGCACACGATGGCCGGCTCGGACAGCAGCTGCGGGCTCGCGGGCTCCAGGCGGCCCCGTGAGGCGTGCACCATGCCCATGGAGTCCTCGACGGTCACGAACTGCTCCCCGCTGCCCTGCAGGTCGCGCTCGGTGCGGCCGAGGGTCGGCAGGATGAGGGCACGCGTGCCCGTGACCACGTGCGAGCGGTTCAGCTTCGTCGACACGTGCACGGTCAGGCGGGCCCGGCGCATGGCCGCCTCCGTGACCTCCGTGTCGGGGGACGCCGAGACGAAGTTGCCGCCCATCGCGAAGAAGACCTTCGCCTCGCCGTCGCGCAGCGCCCGGATGGCCCGTACGACGTCATAGCCGTGCTCGCGGGGCGGGGCGAACCCGAACTCCTTCTCCAGGGCGTCGAGGAAGGAGGGGGCGGGCCGCTCGAAGATGCCCATCGTGCGGTCGCCCTGCACGTTCGAGTGGCCGCGCACCGGGCACACGCCCGCGCCGGGGCGGCCGATGTTGCCGCGCAGCAGCAGGAAGTTGACGACCTCGCGGATGGTCGGGACGGCGTGCTTGTGCTGGGTGAGGCCCATCGCCCAGCACACGATGGTGCGCTTGGAGGCGAGGACCATGCGCAGGGCCTCGTCGATGCTGTCGCGGGTCAGGCCGGTCGCGGTGAGCGTCTCGTCCCAGTCGGCGGCGCGGGCGGCCGCGGCGAACTCCTCGTACCCATGGGTGTGTGCGCCGATGAACTCCTCGTCGACCGCGCCCTGCGTGTCGAGGATCAGCTTGTTCAGGAGGCGGAAGAGGGCCTGGTCGCCGCCGAGGCGGATCTGCAGGAACAGGTCGGTGAGCGCGGCGCCCTTGAGCATGCCCTGAGGGGTCTGCGGGTTCTTGAAGCGCTCGAGGCCCGCCTCGGGCAGCGGGTTGACCGTGATGATCTTCGCGCCGTTCGCCTTGGCCTTCTCCAGGGCCGACAGCATGCGCGGGTGGTTCGTGCCGGGGTTCTGCCCGGCGACGATGATCAGGTCCGCCTTGTAGAGGTCGTCGAGCAGGACGCTGCCCTTGCCGACGCCGATGGTCTCGGAGAGCGCGGAACCCGATGACTCATGGCACATGTTCGAGCAGTCCGGCAGGTTGTTCGTGCCCAGCTCGCGGGCGAACAGCTGATAGAGGAACGCGGCCTCGTTGCCTGTGCGCCCCGAGGTGTAGAAGAGGGCCTCGTCGGGGGAGCCGAGGCTTTTCAGGTCCTCGGCGATGATGTCGAAGGCGCGCTCCCAGGTGACCGGCTCGTAGTGGTCGGCGCCCTCGGGGAGGTACATGGGGTGGGTGAGGCGGCCCTGCTGGCCCAGCCAGTAGCCGCTGCGGGTGGCGAGGTCGCTCACCGGGTGCGCGGCGAAGAAGTCCGGGGTGACCCGGCGCAGGGTGGCCTCCTCGGCGACCGCCTTCGCGCCGTTCTCACAGAACTCCGCCGTGTGCCGGTGCTCCGGCTCGGGCCAGGCGCAGCCCGGGCAGTCGAAGCCGTCCTTCTGATTGACGCGCAGGAGGGTGAGCGCGGTGCGGCGCACGCCCATCTGCTGCTGCGCGATGCGCAGGGTGTGCCCGATGGCGGGCAGCCCGGCCGCAGCGTGCTTCGGCTCGGCGACCTGCGGTGCGTCCTGAACCGGATCGCTCTTGGGCGGCTTGCTGGCCATCAGTGGACCCCTTCGCATGCACGTGTGAAGTACATCTCCGATCCTCGCACGCGCCGCTGACAACGACTCTGGCCGGTCCGGGGAGGTCCGGACTGTCAGTGGGCCGTGGCAGGATCGGGGGCGTGGCAGAAACAGCATCGAAGAAGACCGAGACGAACCCTGGCAGCGGCCGCCCGCGCCTCATGCTCATGGACGGGCACTCGCTGGCGTACCGGGCGTTCTTCGCGCTGCCCGCGGAGAATTTCACCACCGCGACCGGCCAGCCGACGAACGCGATCTATGGTTTCGCGTCGATGCTGGCGAACACGCTGCGCGACGAGGCGCCCACGCACTTCGCGGTGGCCTTCGACGTCTCGCGCAAAACGTGGCGCTCCGAGGAGTTCACCGAGTACAAGGCGAACAGGTCGAAGACCCCGGACGAGTTCAAGGGGCAGGTCGAGCTGATCGGCGAGCTGCTCGACGCGATGCACGCGCAGCGCTTCGCGGTCGACGGCTTCGAGGCCGACGACGTCATCGCGACGCTCGCCACGCAGGCCGAGGCCGAGGGCTTCGACGTGCTGATCGTCACCGGTGACCGCGACTCCTTCCAGCTGGTCTCCGACCACACGACGGTGCTGTATCCGACGAAGGGCGTCTCGGAGCTGACCCGGTTCACACCGGAGAAGGTCTTCGAGAAGTACGGGCTGACGCCGGCGCAGTACCCCGACTTCGCGGCGCTGCGCGGCGACCCGTCCGACAACCTGCCGGGCATCCCCGGTGTCGGTGAGAAGACCGCCGCGAAGTGGATCAACCAGTTCGGTTCGTTCGCGGACCTGGTCGAGCGCGTCGAAGAGGTCAAGGGCAAGGCCGGACAGAATCTCCGCGACCACCTGGAGGCTGTGAAGCTCAACCGCCGCCTCACCGAGCTGGAGCGGAACGTCGAGCTGCCCAGGACGGTCGCCGACCTGGAGCGCGGGGCGTACGACCGCAAGGCCGTCGCGATGGTCCTGGACACCCTGGAGATCAGGAACCCCTCGCTGCGCGAGCGGCTCTTCGGCGTCGACCCGGGCGCCGAGGAGGCCGAAGAGGCCCGCCCGGTCGTCGAGGGCGTCGAGCTGGACGGGGTGGTGCTGGGCGCGGGCGAGCTGAAGCCGTGGCTCGCCGAGCACGGCAAGGCGGTCCTGGGCGTGGCCACGGTCGACGCGTGGGCGCTGGGCGCGGGGGCGGTCGCCGAGGTCGCGCTCGCCACCGCCGACGGCTCCGCCGCGTGGTTCGACCCGTCGCAGCTGGACGAGGCCGACGAGAACGCGTTCGCGAAGTGGCTCGCCGACCCCAAGAAGCCCAAGGTCATGCACAACGCCAAGGGCGCCATGCGGGTCTTCGCCGAGCACGGCTGGAGCATCGAGGGCGTGTCCATGGACACCGCGCTCGCCGCCTACCTGACCAAGCCGGGCCGCCGCTCCTTCGCGCTGGACACGCTGTCCCTGGAGTACCTCGGCCGGGAACTGGGGCCCGCCGCGGCGGCCGACGGACAGCTCGCCTTCGGCACGGACGAGCAGGCCGAGGCGGACGCCCTGATGGTGCAGGCCCGCACGATCCTCGACCTGGGCGTGGCGTTCGGCGAGAAGCTGAAGGAGGTCGGCGCCGCCGATCTGCTGCGCGACATGGAACTGCCCACGTCCAACCTGCTGGCCCGCATGGAGCGGCACGGCATCGCGGCGGACAGGGTCCATCTCGAAGCCATGGAGCAGATGTTCGCCGGCGCCGTGCAGCAGGCGGTGAAAGAGGCGCACGCGGCCGTCGGGCACGAATTCAACCTCGGCTCGCCCAAGCAACTCCAGGAAGTCCTCTTCGGTGAGCTGGCCCTGCCCAAGACGAAGAAGACGAAAACGGGCTACACGACGGACGCGGACGCCCTGGCATGGCTCGCGGCGCAGACGGACAACGAACTGCCCGTGATCATGCTCCGCCACCGCGAGCAGGCGAAGCTGCGCTCCACGGTCGAGGGCCTGATCAAGACGATCGCGGCGGACGGCCGCATCCACACGACGTTCAACCAGACGGTGGCGGCGACGGGCCGGCTCTCCTCCACGGACCCCAACCTGCAGAACATCCCGGTGCGTACGGACGAGGGGCGCGCGATCCGCCGCGGCTTCGTGGTCGGCGAGGGCTTCGAGTCCCTCATGACCGCGGACTACAGCCAGATCGAGCTGCGGGTGATGGCCCACCTGTCGCAGGACGAGGGCCTACTCGAGGCGTTCACGTCCGGCGAGGACCTGCACACCACCGTCGCCTCCCAGGTGTTCTCCGTGGAGCGGTCCGCGGTCGACGCCGAGATGCGACGCAAGATCAAGGCGATGTCATACGGCCTGGCGTACGGGCTGTCGGCCTTCGGCCTCTCCCAGCAGCTGAACATCGAGGCCGGTGAGGCCCGTGCGCTGATGGACACGTACTTCGAGCGCTTCGGAGGCGTACGGGACTATCTGCGCCGGGCGGTCGACGAGGCGCGGGCGACGGGCTACACGGCGACGCTCTTCGGGCGTCGCCGCTACCTGCCGGACCTCAACAGTGACAACCGGCAGCGCCGCGAGGCGGCCGAGCGCATGGCACTCAACGCGCCGATCCAGGGCACGGCCGCGGACATCGTCAAGATCGCCATGCTCCACGTGGACCGGGCGCTGCGCGAGGCGGGCCTCAAGTCCCGCATGCTCCTCCAGGTCCACGACGAAATCGTCCTGGAAATCGCCCCGGGGGAGCGCGCCGACGCCGAAGAACTCCTCCGCCACGAGATGGCGTCCGCCGTTCAGCTCCGGGCTCCCCTGGACGTATCCGTCGGCTCGGGCGAGGACTGGGAGTCGGCGGCGCACTAGCCTCCGGCGGGCTGCGGGCTGCGGGCTGCGGGCTTGTGGGCTGCGGGTTGCGGGCCGTGGACTGCTGCTGCGGGATGCGGGGGCTGGCCCGGTCGCCACGTTGAGGGGCCCGGCACCGCAAGGTGCCGGGCCCCTCAGACGCACGCCCCGGCCCCGTCCCAGCCCGCAGCGGCCGTCACCCGCGTGGCCCCCGCAAAGGCGCCCCCCGCCGAGCGGGGCCGTAAGGATGCGGGCATGGGTATACGCACGCTCCGCTGCCGTACCGCCATAGCCACCGGAGTCGTCTTCGCGGCCACGGCTGTCGTGCCGGTGCTGCTGGCGCCGATACCGGCGGTCGCCGCGGGGGCCGGTACCGCCCAGGTGCCCGCCGCCTGCCGTTCGTCCCGTGACCCCGATCTCGCCGCCCGGATGTCCCGTGACATCCGGGCGGTGCTGTCGTCACGCCGAGGCACCGTCTCCGTGGCGGTGCACGACGACGGCACCGGCCTGACCTGCGCCCTCGCGAGCGAACGGCAGTACGACTCGGCGAGCGTCGCCAAGGTCATGATCATGGAGGGCGCCCTGCGCCGGGCGGAGGAACTCGGGCGCCGGCTCACCGGCTGGGAACTGGCCAACATCCGCCCCATGATCACCAGGTCCGACAACGCCTCCGCCCGGCGCCTGTGGACCGACCTGGGCCATGCCTACCTGGGCGGCATCCTGGCCCGTGTCGGGACGAGCCGCACCGTGCTCGGACCGGACGGCTACTGGGGGCTGACCCGCACCACGGCCGCCGACCAGATGCGGCTGCTGAACGTGCTCACCAACACCCGCTCGTTCCTGAAGACCCGCGCCTATGGCCTGCGGCTGCTCAGCCGGGTCCGCGGCGACCAGCGCTGGGGCGTGCCCTCCGGTATGCCGAGCGGTCTGACGGCCCACCTCAAGAACGGCTGGCTGCCCCGTGCCACACACGGCTGGCGCGTGCACAGCGTCGGCGTGTTCACGGGCACCCACCGCACCTACCGCATCGTCGTCCTGTCGCACGACAACCCGACGATGGCATACGGGGTCCGCACCATCGAGCGCATCGCGCAAGCCGTGCACCGTGGCCTCAAACACGGGCGCGGCCTGTTCCAGAGCCTCACTCCACAGGACGCGATCAGCGAGGAGTCGGACGGCTCGGCTCCGTACGAGCCGCTGCCGGGCTGGGACGAGCCGGAGCAGGACGCCACATCCTGACGCCCACCGCGTACAGCCCGAGACCGAGCACCAGGCCCGCGCCCCCGCCGAAACACACTGTCGGGATCAACTCCCAGAGCTTCGCGCTGGAGCCCCGGTAGTTCCACCAGCGGGAGGCTCGCTGCACCGCGCCCACCAGCGCGCAGCAGCCGATCACGGCACCGGCCGGCCACCGGTCGGCGGCGGACAGCACGGGCACCCCCACGGGTTCGCCGGCGGGCGTCCGGCGCAGCGCGAGCACCACGAAGGCCGCGATCACGACGGCCGCCACCGCCGAACTGCCGTACTGCGCATACCAGAACAGCGGCGAACCGCCGACGTCCCGCCCCAGGGCGGGGACGAGCCGCACCCCCCACCGGTCGTGATGGGTGAACGCGTCCCACACGACATGCGTCAGCGCGCCGAGCGCCGCCGAGACGTACCACCACAGAGCCGTCGACGGCTGCGCACGCCGAAGAGGCACCCCGCAGCGCAGCAGCCGCGCCGGGCGCCCCTGCCGGGCCGGCGGCAGCACCGCCACCAGCGGCTCGCGCAGCACCAGCCAGGCGCCCACGAGCGCCGACGCGACGAGTACGTCGAAGGTGAACACACCGGTGAACGAGTGCGTGAAGGTGCCGAACTCCATCGCCCCGGGCAGCACACTCGCCGCGTAGTAGGTCAGGTCGGGAGCGAAGGAACCGGCCACGAGGACGGCGGGGACCAGTCGGCCGCGACCGCGTCCGTCACCGCGCACGGCGGGCAGCACGGCCGCCGCATGGCTGAGGGTGAAGGGCAAGTCGTCCCCTACGGCTGAAGGTGGACCGGTATGTCCGCCCGGTGATCGCTGACGCCAGTATGCGGGCGGGTGATCGGACATGGCCAACTGGTGAAAACCGGGCACGAACGGGTGCCCGGGCGACATGAGTTGTCGTAGGGTCACCTGGGTCACCGCGCTGGGGAGTGCGGTCGAACAGCAGATATGGCGGACACCTGGTCGTCCACGGGAGGGGTTCACTCAATGGCGGCGCATTTCGGCAGGAGGCTGCGCAAGGGGGCGGCAACCACCGCTGTGGCCGCGGTCGCGGTCGCGGCGCTGTCCGCGTCCCAGGCCCCGGGAGTGACCACCGACAACCACGGCAGACAGACGACCGGCGCCGATGCCACACCGGACGCGAACACCGACGACACCGCCAGCGGCAACTCGCGCTACTACACGGACCTTCCGCCGCTCGACAGCCCCAGCCCGTCGCCGACCGAGGGCCAGACGCCCGTCGTCACGGGCGACGCCGAGGCAGGCATCCCCGCGACCGTCCTCGACGCCTACAAGAAGGCCGAGGCGTCGCTGCGCGAGTCCAAGCCAGGCTGCAACCTGCCCTGGCAACTCCTCGCCGCCATCGGCAAGGTGGAGTCGGGGCAGGCCCGCGGCGGCCGCGTCGACGCGAGCGGCACGACGTACTCGCCGATCCTCGGCCCCAAGCTCGACGGCAACGGCTTCGCGCTGATCGCCGACACCGACAACGGTGCGTACGACGGCGACAGTGCCTACGACCGCGCGGTGGGCCCCATGCAGTTCATCCCCTCCACCTGGGAGTGGGCGGGCCGCGACGGCAACGGCGACGGCAAGAAGGACCCCAACAACGTCTACGACGCGGCGCTCGCCGCCGGCCACTACCTGTGCCGGTTCGACCGTGACCTGTCCGTCCAGTCGCAGATGAACGCCGCGATCCTCGGCTACAACAACTCGTCGGCCTACCTCAACACGGTCCTGTCGTGGCTGGAGTACTACCGCAAGGGCACCCACGAGGTGCCGAACGGCACCGGCACCCTGCCCTCGCACAGCAGCGACGACACCTCCGAGGCGAGCCCCAGCCCCACGCCGCCCTCGCCCTCGACGCCGAGTCCGAAGCCGAGCACCCCGAAGCCGGGCGGCGGTTCGACGAGCCCCAGCCCGGACCCGTCCACGCCGCCGACACCCTCCCCTCCCTCGACGCCTTCGCCGAGCCCGACGCCGCCCACCCCCACCGAGACGGTGGATCACCTGGCGGACGCGGGCACCGGCAAGCTCACCGCGACGGCCGGCGACACCTTCGCCGAGAAGGTCGCCGTGCGGACCGAGACCGAGGCGGACAAGGCCGTGGCGAAGGTCCGGGTCCGGTTCACGATCGTCGGTGACGACACGGACGCCACCTTCACCGGCGGCGAAAAGGTCGCCACGGTGGTCACCGACCGGCTCGGCACGGCCACCGCGCCCGCGCTCGTGGCGGGCGAGAAGACCGGCGACTTCACCGTCCGCGCCACCGTCGTCGGCCGGGTCATGGCCGGACTCGACTACACGGCGAGCGTCACCCCGCGCCAGGCCGACACCCTCACCCGCACCAGCGACACCGCGCTGACCTGCGTACCGGGCGGCGAGTTCGCCGACCAGGTCGAGGTGAAGGCCACCTACAAGGGCGCCGTCGCGGACAAGGTCGCGGCCACCGCGACGCTCATCAAGTCGGCGGACGACGCGACCGAGAACGACAAGGGCCCGTACTTCAAGGACGCGGACGGCAAGACCGTACGCACCCTCACGGACCTCACCACGGACGCCGACGGCGTGCTCAAGCTCCCGAAGCTGTACGCGGACGACACCACCGGCACGTTCCTGCTCCGCATCAACACCACGGGCGGCGCGACGCTGACGGTGGAGCTGAAGGTGGCCGCCGCCACCTCCTAGTCCCTGCGCGCACCGAGGGCGCCCCTCCGCTTCCCGGCGGAGGGGCGCCCTCGTCTGTGTGCAACGTGTTCTCATCTCGCCCCGCCGTTGCTACGGTGCCGGACCTGACGACGTATCAGCTCCTGGCCCTCGGGAGGCCCCGCATGCGTGCCCTCATCGCCGCCGCGACCGGTCTCGCCGTGGCACTCGCCCTGGTGCTGACCATCACGGCCATGGGCTCACCGGCCGGCAAGACCTCACCCAAGCCGCTGCTGACGACCGTGCCCGCACACCCGTAACTCTCAGGGAGGGACGCCGAGATGCGCCGCAAGGCAAGCCTGATCCTGCTCGCCTTCGCCGTGTTCTTCACGGCGCTGTCCCCGCTGCTGCGCTGGTACGCCTTCCCGCGCCTGGCGAAGATCCCCGCCGGCCAGTACCAGGACATGGTCCTGGAGGCGAAGGACGCGACCCTCCTCGACTACGGCACGATGAAGGCGAGGAAGGTACCCAAGGTCACCGTCGTGCAGACTCTCAAGGGCAACGTCGAGGCCTCTGAGAAGATCGAGAAGACCGCGGGCCGCGACGTCGTCGTCTGGGACTCCCTCTCCTACGTCCAGGGTCCCGACGGAAAGATGGTCTCCAAGCTTCCCGAGCGCTACATCTTCGACGCGCACAGCCAGGAACCCGTCCACGCCACGGGCGAATCCGTCGACGGCGACCCCGTCACCCGCGAGGGCATCGAGTTCAAGTGGCCCTTCCGCACGGAGAAGCGGGACTACGAGTACTTCGACGCGCAGACCCGCACCTCCGCCCCGATCCACTACAAGGGCACCCAGAACTTCCGGGGCGTCAAGGTCTACTACTTCGAGCAGACCATCCCCTGGACGAAGGTCAAGCTCCCCAAGATCATGCCGGTCAAGGGCATCACGCCGGAATCGGTCGCCAAGACCGGCACCACCCGCTGGTACACCACAGTTCGCAAGTTCTGGGTGGAACCGGTCACCGGAGCGCCCGTCTACGGCGAGGAGATCCACAAGGAGGAACTCCGCGGCGGCACCCTGCTCGGCGACCGTGACAAGGTCACCGCCTTCGCCGGGGACGTGAAGATGCGCGAGGACTACATCAAGCACACCGTCGACCTGGTCAACTCCAACCGCACGCTGATCCTGCTCATGACCTCGTACCTGCCGTGGGGCTTCCTGCTCCTGGGCGCGGCCCTGCTCGCCCTCTCCCTCTGTCTGGAGGCCCGCAGCCGCCGCCCGGGTGACCCGGCCCCCGCCGAGGCCGCGGAGCCCGAACCGGTCAACGCCTGAGCCGCGCGTTCGTGTGCCGGGTCGGTTCGGCGGTCGCCGGGTCCTCGGGCCACGGGTGCTTGGGATACCGCCCCCGCAGTTCCGCCCGCACGGCCCGGTAGCCGTCCCTCCAGAACGAGGCCAGGTCGGCGGTGACGGCGGCGGGCCGTCCGGCGGGGGAGAGCAGATGCACGAGTACGGGTACGCCGGCCACGCGGGGCGTCTCGGCCAGCCCGAACATCTCCTGCAACTTCACCGCCAGCACCGGCCGTTCAGGGTCGGCGTAGTCGATCCGGACTCTGGACCCGCTCGGCACCTCGATCCGCTCCGGTGCCAGCTCATCGAGGCGGGCCGCGTCTCCCGTCGCCCACGGCAGCAGCCGGGTCAGTGCCTGCCCGGCGTCGATCCGCGCCAGATCGGCGCGCCGCCGGGCACGGCTCAGCTCCGGCTCCAACCACTCCTCCACGCGCGCGTGGAGCGCGTCGTCGGAGACGTCCGGCCAAGGCTCATCCAGGTGGAGACGCAAAAAGGCGAGCCGCCGCCGCAGCACCTCGGAGTCCGTGGACCACCGCAACAGGCCGAGCCCTTCCTCCCGCAACCCCTCAAGAAGCGCCTCGCGTACGAGTACGGGGTCGGCGTCCCTCAGCGGCCGCACCGCCAACTCCACGGCCCCCAGCCGCTCCACGCGCCGCGCGACAACGTCCCCGTCGGCCCAGTGGACCTCGTCGCCCTTGGCACGAAGGTGTGCCGCGGCCCGCCGCGCCGTCTCCTCGTCGATCACGGCCCCGAGCCGCACGCGCGCGTGCCCGGCACCGACCGGCCGGTCCGCGACGGCGACGGCGAGCCAGGGGGCTGTCCGCAGACCCGTACCGTCCCCGAGTTCGGCTCGGGTCCCGGACGCCATGAGAAAGGAGCCGCCTTGAGACCGCGCGACGCGCTCGGGGAACGCGAGGGCGGCTACGAGCCCGGCGATCCGGTCGTCCCCGGCGCTTGCTGACCCACGGTGCTGGGCTTCGACGGTGACCGTTTCCGGGCGAGAGTCACGGGCGAGTGGGTGGGAAAGTCCCGTAGCGGTGGTGCGCAGACGCCGGGACTCCGCTCGCCAGCGGGCCGCGTAGGCATCACCCCCGCGCCGGGCGGCACGCCACACCGCGGCGAGGTCGTCGCCGTACTCCCGCGGCGGCTCCTCGCTCAGCAGGGCGACGACCTCGGCGGCCCGGTCCACCCCGACCTCGGGCGCCGCGTCCAGCAGGGCCCGGGCGAGCCGCGGGTGCAGCCCGAGCCGGGCCATGCGCACGCCCCGCTCCGTCGCGCGCCCCGACGGGTCGACGGCGCCCACGGCGCTCAGCACGGCGCGTGCCGCCGCCATCGCCCCGCCCGGCGGCGGGTCGAGGAGCGCGAGCCCGGACGCGTCCGGATCGCCCCAGCAGGCCGCCTGCAGGGCGAACGCCGTCAGGTCGGCCACCTTGATCTCCGGTGCCGGGAAGCGGGCCAGCCGCGCGTCCTCCGCCTCCGTCCAGCACCGGTACACCGCTCCCGGGGCCTCACGCCCGGCGCGTCCGGCCCGCTGCCGCCCGGCCGCCTGCGAGGCCCGTACGGTCGTCAGCGCGCTCAGCCCGCGTGCGTGGTCCACCCGGGGTTCGCGCGCGAGCCCGGAATCGACCACCACCCGCACCCCGGGAACCGTCAACGACGACTCGGCCACCGACGTCGCCAGGACCACCCGGCGCCGGACACCGGCCGAGAGCACCGCGTCCTGCACGGCCGCCGGGGCCCGTCCGTGCACCTGAAGCACATCGACCTCGCCGAGACCGCCCAGCTGTCCGGCGACCCGCGCGATCTCCCCGACACCCGGCAGGAAGCACAGCACGTCCCCCTCGCGCTCGGCCAGCGCCCGCCGCACCACCGACGCCACATGCGTGAGCAGCGCCGGATCCACCCGCATCCCGTGCGGGGGCCGTACCGGGCGCACGGGCGGGGCCCACACCACCTCGACGGGATACGAGGCACCCTTCGCCTCGACGACCGGCGCGTCACCCAGCAGCCGGGCCCACCCCTCGGCGTCCGTCGTCGCGGACGCGGCCACCAGCCGCAGCTCGGGACGGAGAGCGGCCCGCACGTCCAACAGGAAGGCGGCCACCGTGTCGGCGTCCAGATGCCGCTCATGGCACTCGTCGAGCACGATCACGTCGACGCCCGCCAGCTCCTGGTCCCGCTGCACCCGTTGCAGCAGGACACCGGTCGTGACGACCTCCACGCGCGCGTGGCGTCCGACCACCCGCTCCCCGCGCACGGTGTAGCCGACGCTCTCGCCGACCTTCTCGCCCAGCAGCCACGCCATGCGCCGCGCCGCGGCCCGGGCGGCGATCCGCCGCGGCTCGGCGACCACGACCCGGCGCGCCGGCCGCCCGTCGTCCAGGAGACCGGCGAGCGCCAGCGGCACGAGGGTCGTCTTGCCGGTGCCGGGCGGCGCCACGAGCACCGCGCCGCCACACCCTTCCAGGGCGTCGTTCAGACCGGGCAGGGCGCCGCGCACGGGCAGCGCGTCCAGGGCGTCGTAACGGATCACGCCCCCAGTCTCGTACGAGCGTCAAACCGGTCTCGTACGAGCGTCAAACGGTCTTGTAGGAGAGTCGCAGCCCCTCGTTTCGCCCGTCCGTCAGTCCCGCTCGCACACGAAGATCGCCGTCCCCGGGATGACGTTGCCGCGCAGCGGGGACCAGCCGCCCCACTCCTGGGTGTTCCAGGCGGGCCACTCCGGCTCGACGAGGTCGATCAGGCGGAAGCCGCCGGCCACGACGTCGCGGACGCGGTCGCCGATCGTCCGGTGGTGTTCGACGTACACCGCGTGGCCCTCCTCGTCCTGCTCCACGTACGGAGTGCGGTCGAAGTAGGAGGCGGAGACGGACAGACCCTCGGGGCCCGGCTCGTCCGGGAAGGCCCAGCGGATCGGATGCGTCACCGAGAAGACGAAACGGCCGCCGGGGCGCAGCACCCGGCGCACCTCGCGCAGCACGCGGACCGGGTCGGCGACGAACGGCAGCGCGCCGTACGCCGAGCACGCCAGGTCGAAGGAGGCGTCGGCGAACGGCAGGGCGCCCGCGTCGGCCTCCACCAGAGGCACGCCGCCCCCGATGCGCATCGCGTGCTGGAGCTGGCGGTGGGAGAGATCCAGGGCGACCGGACGCGCTCCCTGTCCGGCGAGCCAGCGCGAACACTGCGCCGCCCCGGCGCCGATCTCCAGGACGTCCTTGCCCTTGAGGCTCTCCGGCGGGCCGAGCAATTCGGCCTCCACCTCGTCGAGCCCCTCGGGGCTCCACACGAAACGGTCGTCTCCGAGGAACGTGCCGTGTTCGATCTGGTACTCGTCCGCGTTCCGGTCCCACCAGCCCCGGTTGGCCCGGGAACTCTCCGTGACGTCCGCGTCACGTCGGGTGGCTTCCGGTTCGAACGGTTCGGGCTCTTGGATGATCGGCTCCCTCGTCGTACTCTTCCGTCCAACCCGTCTCGGGCGTGTCACGGCAGAGGCGTTCTACGGCCCGCGTGGCCTCGTGAGACAGGTCTTGTGCCGGGTATGCGGCGATCCGCCCCGGGTGTGCGCCTTCGCGCATTGACCCTGTCCGGCTGCCCCCGTATGCTACAAGTTGCGCTGCGGGCTTGCGCTCCTCAGACGGAGCAGGCTGCGCTCGCATCTGTATGTATGTCCCCTCGGTTGTCGAGGCGCCCCCGGGTCACCGGTTTCGGCGCTTCCTTGGCTGTCTGGCTTCTGCAGAGCGAAATGGGCTCGCGGCGTAAGCAGTACCTACGACTCACTGTCCGTACCGGAGCCCTTTCCCACATGACGAGCAGCACCGAGACCACCGCCACCACCCCGCAGGTTGCGGTCAACGACATCGGTAACGAGGAAGCCTTCCTCGCCGCGATCGACGAGACGATCAAGTACTTCAACGACGGCGACATCGTCGACGGCGTCATCGTGAAGGTCGACCGGGACGAGGTCCTGCTCGACATCGGTTACAAGACCGAAGGTGTCATCCCGAGCCGCGAGCTCTCGATCAAGCACGACGTCGACCCGAACGAGGTCGTCAAGGTCGGCGACGAGATCGAAGCCCTTGTTCTCCAGAAGGAGGACAAGGAAGGCCGCCTGATCCTCTCGAAGAAGCGCGCCCAGTACGAGCGTGCCTGGGGCACCATCGAGAAGATCAAGGAAGAGGACGGCATCGTCACCGGCACCGTCATCGAGGTCGTCAAGGGTGGTCTCATCCTCGACATCGGCCTCCGTGGCTTCCTGCCGGCTTCCCTCGTCGAGATGCGCCGTGTCCGCGACCTCCAGCCCTACGTGGGCAAGGAGCTCGAGGCCAAGATCATCGAGCTGGACAAGAACCGCAACAACGTGGTCCTGTCCCGCCGTGCCTGGCTGGAGCAGACCCAGTCCGAGGTTCGCCAGACGTTCCTCACCACCCTCCAGAAG
The DNA here is from genome assembly GCF_040651675.1 of Streptomyces sp. NPDC048415. Lineage (NCBI taxonomy): Bacteria > Bacillati > Actinomycetota > Actinomycetes > Kitasatosporales > Streptomycetaceae > Streptomyces > Streptomyces sp. NPDC048415. Next base: position 22,278 of record NZ_JBEZKJ010000116.1, read on the forward strand.
GGTCAGGTCCGCTCCGGCGTCGTCTCCTCGATCGTCAACTTCGGTGCCTTCGTGGACCTGGGTGGCGTCGACGGTCTGGTGCACGTCTCCGAGCTCTCCTGGAAGCACATCGACCACCCCTCCGAGGTTGTCGAGGTCGGCCAGGAAGTCACCGTCGAGGTCCTCGACGTCGACATGGACCGCGAGCGCGTCTCCCTGTCGCTCAAGGCGACGCAGGAAGACCCGTGGCAGCAGTTCGCCCGTACGCACCAGATCGGTCAGGTCGTCCCGGGTAAGGTCACCAAGCTCGTTCCGTTCGGTGCGTTCGTCCGCGTGGACGAGGGCATCGAGGGTCTGGTCCACATCTCCGAGCTGGCCGAGCGCCACGTGGAGATCCCGGAGCAGGTCGTCCAGGTCAACGACGAGATCTTCGTCAAGGTCATCGACATCGACCTCGAGCGCCGCCGCATCAGCCTCTCGCTGAAGCAGGCCAACGAGTCCTTCGGTGCCGACCCGGCCTCGGTCGAGTTCGACCCGACGCTGTACGGCATGGCCGCGTCGTACGACGACCAGGGGAACTACATCTACCCCGAGGGCTTCGACCCCGAGACCAACGACTGGCTCGAGGGCTACGAGACCCAGCGCGAGGCCTGGGAGCACCAGTACGCCGAGGCGCAGCAGCGCTTCGAGCAGCACCAGGCTCAGGTCATCAAGTCCCGCGAGGCCGACGCGCAGGCCGAGGCCGAGGGTGCTGCCGCGCCGTCCGCCGGAGCCGGTGCGGGTGTCTCGGGTGGTTCGTACTCCTCGGAGTCGGACGACACCTCCGGCGCCCTGGCGTCGGACGAGGCCCTGGCCGCGCTTCGCGAGAAGCTCGCCGGCGGCCAGAGCTGAACGCTCGCCGCTAGGCACTAGCTGAAAGAAGTGGGCCCGCCCCCCAGAGGGGCGGGGCCCCCACCA
>NZ_JBEZKJ010000117.1:0-22320 GCF_040651675.1 Streptomyces sp. NPDC048415
GCGTCCGTGAGCTCGTGTCGCCGCACCATACGGGCGTCCTGCCCGGCAAACCACGAGATCCACCCAGCCCACCAAGAGCCATCAGAAATGGCCTAGGCCTCCAGTTTCTGACCGCGCAGCAGGAACCACGCTGCCGCCGCCGTGGCGAGCAGCACCACCGCTCCCGCGCCCGATGCGAGCGTCAGGCCGTCGACGAAGGACTCGCGGGCCGCGTTCAGCATCGTCTCGGAGGCGTGCGCGGGCAGGTCCTTCGCCGCCTCCACCGCCCCGCCCAGCGAGTCGTGGGCCTCGGCCGGTGTGCCCGCGGGCCCGGTGAAGCCCGCGTACACGCCGGTCACGACGGAGCCGAGCAGCGCGATGCCGAGGGCGGCGCCGAGTTCGTACGCCGTCTCGGAGACCGCGGAGGCGGCGCCCGCCTGCTCCTTGGGCACGCTGGAGAGAATCACGTCGGCGGTGACGGTGAACGAGAAACCCGCGCCGACGCCGACGACCAGCAGCGCCGCGCCGAGCAGCGGATACCCGGTCGACTGGCTCAGCAGGGTGAGCGTGCCGAGCGCCAGACCCACCGCGGCGAGACCGCCGGAGACGACGACGCGCACCGAGAGGCGTCGCGCGACCGTGCCCGCGACCAGACCCGCCGCCACCGCGCCCACGGCGGCGGGGATTTCGGCGAGCCCCGCCTCGAAGGGCCCCCTGCCCTGCACGAGTTGCAGGTACTGCGAGAGGAAGAAGACGAGCCCGGACAGGCCGAGGACGGTGAACAGGTCGGCGAGTACGGCTCCGGAGAAGCCCCGGTTGCGGAACAGCCGGACGTCCAACAGCGGTGCGGGCAGCGTCAGTTGCCGCCGTACGAACGAGTAGAGGGCGGCGGCACCGAGCAGGCCCGCGGCCGCCGGCTGCGCGGAGAGCCCGTGCGCGGCGGCCTCCTTCACCGCGTAGACGACGCCGATCACGCCGACGAGTGAGAGGACGACGCTGGGCAGGTCCCACGGCCCGGGGTTCGGGTTCTTGGACTCGGGCAGCAGCCTGCTGCCGACGACGACGAGGACGACCATCACCGGAAGGTTGATGAGGAAGACGGAACCCCACCAGAAGTGTTCGAGCAGGAAGCCTCCGGCGACCGGACCGACCGCCGTACCGGCGGAGGCCGTCGCGCCCCAGATGCCGATGGCGAGGCTGCGCTCGCGCGGGTCGTGGAAGAGGTTGCGGATCAGGGCGAGCGTGGCGGGCATCAGGGTCGCGCCCGCGACACCGAGCAGCGCCCGCGCCAGGATCATCAACTCCGGTGTCGTGGCGTAGGCGTTGAGCACGGATATGAGCCCGAACGCGGTGGCGCCGACGAGCAGCAGCTTCTTGCGGCCGATGCGGTCGCCGAGGCTGCCCATGGAGACGAGCAGACCGGCGATGACGAAGGAGTAGACGTCACCGATCCACAGGAGCTGGGTGCCGGAGGGCTTCAAGTCCTCGCTGATGTACGGCGTCGCCAGGCCGAGGACGGTCGCGTCGACGGCCACCAGGAGCACGGCGAGGATCAGCACCGCGAGCGCGGCCCAGCGGCCGGGGCGCTTCTCCGTCTCCGCCGTGACGGCCGGACGCAGGGTGCTGGTCATGATTCCTCTCTCCGTAGTGCGCCGCCGAGCAACAGCTCGACGATCATGTAGTGGAAGTCCTTGGCGGCGACCCGGCCCTCGGTCACGGCCCATGCCCCTGAGGCCATGAGCCCGTAGAGCGCTTCGGTGAGCCAGGCCGGGGTGAGGTCGATGCGGAACTCGCCGCTGTCCTGGCCGCGCCGGAACAGCGCGGCCATCCGTGCGTCGAGCCGGGCCCAGCCCTCGTTTTGTTCCTCGCCCTCGAAGAGCTGGTTCTCGGTGTAGAGGAAGGCGAGCAGCCCGGCCGCCTTCTCCAGCTCCTTCACCAGGCGGCGCACGGCCTCCTGAGCGGCGCCCTCCTCGAGGCGGGCGGCGTCCAGCGCCGCCTCGCACTCCTCGATGCCGAGCGCCTCCAGCGCCCGTACGAGCGCGTCGCGCCCCGCGAACTGGCGGTGCAGCGTGGCCCGGCTGATCCCGGCCGCCTTGGCGACCTCGTCCATGGTGGCGGTGGATTTCCGGGTGAGCAGGGCGGCTGCGCTGCGCAGCACGTGATCACGGTCGACGGCCATGAGACAAGCTTAGACCATGTGAGACATCCTTGTCTCACGAGAGGCGCACGTGTCTCACGAACCGGGGTGTTCAGGCGTGCTCAGTGCCAGGGCAGCTGTCCGCGCCGCTCCCAGTAGGCGCCCGGCTGCTCGGCGAGAGCGCCCAGCCGAGCTAGCTGGTCGTCGTCGAGGTCGACGACCGCCGCGTGCAGATTGGAGGTGAGCTGGTTGGCGGTCGCCGCCCCGGACAGCGCTACGCCGGCCCAGGGCTGCCGCAGGACCAGCGCGAGGGCCACCGCGTCAGGGCCCAGGGAGGTCTCGGCGGCGACCGCCTTCAGCGCGTCCGGCGCGTGCGGCTCGGCGAGCCGGCCGTTGGCCATGGCCTCCTTGACGATCACCGTGAGTCCGGCGTCGTGGGCCTCGGCGAGCGCGGGCGCGGCCGAGGTCTCCAGCGCGTTGTACGTCGCCTGCACGGTACGGAAGAGCGGTTCGCCGTCGATCGTCACGGCGAGCGCGGCGCGGATCGCGTCGGCCTGGCCGGGCCCGCTGGTGGAGAAGCCGATCGAGAGACCGCCGGCGGCGGCTTCGGCGAGTTTGGCGTGGAGTTCCTTGTCGGTCAGGGCCGGGCTGTCCGGGGTCACGGAGTGGATCTGGTAAAGGTCGAGCCGGTCGCCGAGCAGCTGGGCCGTCTCGGCGCGCTGCCGCTCGTACGTGGCGAGGCTGTGGTCCTTGACCTCGTGCGCCTCGGCGTCGATGCGCCAGCCCGCCGTGTAGGTATAGCCCCACTTGCTGCCGATCACGATGTCGTCGATGTCGGGCCGGTTGTTCAGCCAGTCGGCGAGGAACTCCTCGGAGCGGCCGTAGGAGCGGGCCACGTCGAAGTAGCGCACGCCCTGGGCGTAGGCGGCGTCGAGGAGTTCGTGGGTGCGCTCGCGCAGGGCGTCGACACTGCGTACGGCGGGGAGGTCGGCCTCGCGGCCGAGGTTGATGTAGCCGGGACGGCCGACGGCGGCCAGGCCGAGGCCGATGTGGCAGGTGGGAGTCGTTGCTGAGGCGAGGCGGGCGAAGGGCATCGCGCGGGCTCCGTTCGGTCGGCACCTTGCGGCTCCTGACCAACGTAGCGGCGATGCCCCGGCTCCATGCGACCCCGTTCACTCCCGCGCGCCGCGCTTCAGGTGCGCGAACCCTCGCGAGCGTCACGCCGCCCTCGAAGCGCGCGGGCCTGGCGCCGCGCTCCACGCGCGCGTGAACCCTCGCGGCCCTCACGCGCGCGTGCCCCGTTACTTCTTGGCGTGCGCCCACCGGTGCTGGGCCGCCACGTCGGTCTTGACCTCGGCGAGCTGGACGGCGACCGCGCTGGGCGCCGTACCGCCGCGGCCGTCGCGGGAGGCGAGGGCGCCGGGCACGTTGAGGACGGAGCGCACCTCGGGGGTCAGGTGGGCGGAGATCTTCGCGAACTGCTCGTCGGTGAGGCCGTCCAGCTCCTTGCCCTCCGCCTCGGCGACCTTCACACACTCGCCCGCGACCTCGTGCGCGACACGGAACGGCACGCCCTGCTTGACCAGCCACTCGGCGATGTCGGTGGCGAGCGAGAAGCCGGCCGGGGCCAGCTCCTCCATGCGCTCGCGGTGGACAGTGAGTGTCGCCATCATGCCGGTGAAGGCGGGGAGCAGCACCTCGAGCTGGTCGCAGGAGTCGAAGACCGGCTCCTTGTCCTCCTGGAGGTCGCGGTTGTACGCGAGTGGGAGGGCCTTGAGGGTGGCGAGAAGGCCCGTCAGGTTGCCGATCAGGCGGCCCGACTTGCCGCGCGCCAGCTCGGCGATGTCCGGGTTCTTCTTCTGCGGCATGATCGACGAACCGGTCGAGAACGCGTCGTGGAGGGTGACGAAGGAGAACTCCTTCGTGTTCCAGATGATGACCTCCTCGGCGATCCGCGAGAGGTTCACCCCGATCATCGCGGTGATGAAGGCGAACTCGGCGACGAAGTCGCGGGAGGCCGTGCCGTCGATGGAGTTCGCGACGGAGCCGTGCTCGAAGCCGAGGTCCTTCGCCACCGCCTCGGGGTCGAGGCCGAGGGAGGAACCCGCCAGCGCGCCCGAGCCGTACGGCGACACGGCCGTCCGCTCGTCCCACTGGCGCAGCCGCTCGGCGTCCCGGGACAGGGACTGCACATGGGCCAGGACATGGTGGGCGAAGAGCACCGGCTGGGCGTGCTGAAGGTGCGTACGGCCGGGCATCGCGACATCCGGGTGGGCCTCCGCGAGGCCGATCAGCGAGTCCTGGAGGTCGGCGATCAGACCGCCGACGATCCGGGCGTGGTCGCGCAGGTACATCCGGAAGAGGGTCGCGACCTGGTCGTTCCTCGACCGTCCCGCGCGCAGCTTGCCGCCCAGGTCGGGACCGAGGCGCTCCAGGAGGCCGCGCTCCAGAGCGGTGTGGACGTCCTCGTCGGCGATCGTGCCGACGAAGGAGCCGTCGGCGACGTCGGCTTCGAGCTGGTCCAGGCCCGCGATCATCCGCGTCAGCTCGTCCTCGGTGAGCAGGCCGGCCTTGTGCAGCACGCGCGCGTGAGCACGCGAACCGGCGATGTCGTACGGCGCCAGGCGCCAGTCGAAGTGGACCGACGCGGACAGCTTGGCCAGGGCCTCGGCGGGACCGTCGGCGAAACGGCCGCCCCAGAGCCGTACGTCACCGCTGTTGCTGCTCACTTGCGTTGCTCCTAGAGAGAGACGGATGTGCCGCCGCCTCCCTGCCGACCGACGGTCAGGGAGGCGGCATTCACGCTACTGCTTACGCGAGGTCCCGCTTGGCGGCGATCTTCGACGACAGGCTGTAGATGTCGATGAAGCCCTTGGCCGCGGCCTGGTCGAAGCTGTCGCCCGTGTCGTACGTGGCGAGGTTGAAGTCGTAGAGCGAGGTCTCGGAGCGCCGGCCGGTGACGACCGCGCGGCCGCCGTGCAGGGTCATCCGGATGTCGCCGTTGACGTGCTGGCTGGCCTCGTCGATGAAGCCGTCCAGGGCGCGCTTGAGCGGGGAGAACCACTGGCCGTCGTAGACGAGTTCGCCCCAGCGCTGCTCGACCTGCCGCTTGTAGCGGGCGAGTTCGCGCTCGACGGTGACGTTCTCCAGCTCCTGGTGGGCGGTGATCAGCGCGATCGCGCCCGGAGCCTCGTACACCTCACGGGACTTGATGCCCACGAGGCGGTCCTCGACCATGTCGATCCGGCCGATGCCCTGGGCGCCGGCGCGCTCGTTGAGCTGCTGGATGGCCTGGAGGACGGTGACGGGCTTGCCGTCGATGGCGACCGGGACGCCCTGCTTGAAGGTGATGATCACCTCGTCGGCCTCGCGGGCCTCGGCCGGGTTCGAGGTGTACTCGTAGATGTCCTCGATCGGCGCGTTCCAGATGTCCTCGAGGAAGCCCGTCTCGACGGCGCGTCCGAAGACGTTCTGGTCGATGGAGTACGGGGACTTCTTGCTGGTGGCGATCGGGAGCTGCTTCTCCTCGCAGAAGGCGATCGCCTTGTCCCGGGTCATCGCGTAGTCACGGACCGGGGCGATGCACTTGAGGTCGGGGGCGAGGGCGACGATGCCGGCCTCGAACCGCACCTGGTCGTTGCCCTTGCCGGTGCAGCCGTGGGCGACCGTGGTGGCGCCGTGCTTCTGGGCGGCGGCGACGAGGTGTTTGACGATCGTCGGCCGGGAGAGCGCGGAGACCAGCGGGTAGCGGTCCATGTAGAGGGCGTTGGCCTTGATCGCCGGGAGGCAGTACTCGTCGGCGAACTCGTCCTTGGCGTCCGCGACCTCGGCCTCGACGGCGCCGCACGCGAGGGCGCGCTTGCGGATGACGTCCAGGTCCTCGCCACCCTGGCCCACGTCGACCGCGACGGCGATGACCTCGGCGCCCGTCTCCTCGGCGATCCAGCCGATGGCGACGGAGGTGTCCAGACCGCCTGAGTAGGCGAGTACGACGCGCTCGGTCACGGGTTTCTCCTCACAGTGCATTCGCTGATATGCATGAGTATGCAGAAGTCCGCATGATTCGTCAATCTCGGAGATGGTGGGACGCAATCCTCGGCGGACAAGCGGGTCGCCACCATCAACCGCATCGCGACGGCCATCGGCCGCACCGCGGCCAAGCCGCAGGGCCTGGTCTCCTCGCCGCCTGCACCCTCGACAAGCGTGGCCGCCCCGAGCGCCGGCCGGGGCGGCCACGGAACCCACAATTCCTTAGACAGGCGAATGACTTGGCTATAGTCGTTGGACATGGGAAAGACCTATGAGCGCATAGACGGCCGCCTGCGTACGTTCATCGAGGCGCAGCCCCTCTTCTTCACCGCGACCGCGCCCCTGTCCGGGGACGGCACGGTCAACCTCTCCCCCAAGGGACTCACCGGTTCGTTCGCCGTGCTCGACGAGCTGACCGTGGCCTATCTGGACTTCGCGGGAAGCAACGCCGAGACGATCGCGCACCTGCGCGAGAACGGCCGGATCACCCTCATGTGGTGCGCCTTCCAGGGCCCGCCGAACATCGTCCGGGTGCACGGCCGCGGCGAGCCGGTCTTCCGCGACGACCCGCGCTTCAAGGAACTGCTCATCCACTTCCCCCGCCTCGACCCGACCCCGCACGGCCTGCGCGCGATCATCGTCGTCACCGCCGAGCTCATCCGCGACACCTGCGGCTACGCCGTGCCGTTCATGTCGTACGACGAGGACCGCGACCTGCACGCCAAGCGCTTCGCGCGCGAGGACGACGCCTCGCTGAGCGAGTACTTCACCAAGAAGGAGCACGTGGCGACAAGCCTGAACGGCCTGCCAGGACTGCCGCTTCCGCTGCCACCCAGCACGATCTGAACCGTCCGCATCATGGCGTGGCGGGGATCCGCACCGTGAACGTCGTCGCGCCCGGGCGGCTGTCCAGCGTGACGGTGCCGCTGTGTGCCTCCACCACGGCTGCCACGATCGACAGGCCGAGTCCCGCTCCCCCGCCCGCGCCCTCGGTGCGGCGGCGGTCGGCTCGGGTGAAGCGTTCGAAGACGCCGGGCTGGACGTCCCGGGGGACTCCCGGGCCGTCGTCGTGGACGGTGAGCACGGCTTTGCCGTCGTCCGCGCGCAGCGACACCGTCACCTTGGTGCCAACGGGCGTGTGCAAACGCGCGTTGGCCAACAAGTTGGCCAACACCTGTTGGAGCCGGTGCGCGTCGCCCGTCACCGTGACCGGCTCCTCCGCCAGCTCCAGGGTCCAGCGGTGGTCGGGCCCGGCGGCCCGCGCGTCGGTGACCGAGTCGAGGACAAGATGGGTGAGGTCGACGGGGAGCCGTTCCAGCGGGCGGCCCGCGTCGAGGCGGGCCAGCAGCAGCAGGTCGTCGACCATCTCGCCCATGCGTGCCGACTCGGCGGTGATGCGTTCGAGGGCCCGGGTCACCTGGGGCGGCACCGGCCCCGGATGCAGCAGCGCCAGTTCGGCGTGACCGCGGACCGAGGCAACCGGAGTGCGCAGCTCATGGCTGGCGTCGGCGGCGAAGCTGCGCAGCCGTTCCTCACTCGCGTGCCGCTTGGTCAGCGCGTCCTCGATGTGGCCGAGCATGCGGTTGAAGGCTGCCGCGACACGGCCCACCTCGCTGCGCGGGTGGGACTCGGGCGCGCGCGGTGGGAGGGCGACCTCGCCGCTGGCGAGCGGGAGTTCACTGACGCGGGTGGCGGTCGCGGCCACCCGGTTCAGCGGGCGCAGCGACCAGCGCACCCACAGTGCCCCGGCGACTCCGGCGACCGCGAGGGTCACGCCGAAGACGCAGGCGGCGACCAGTTCCAGGCGGTGCACGGCGGCCTCGACCGGCTCCATCGGCAGCCCCGTGATCAGGACGTCGCCGTCCAGGCCCTTCGCCGCCATCACGCGGTAGTCACCCAGGGACGAGATGCACAGGGTGTGGCCGTGGCCGTCGATCGGGACGTCCGCCAGAGCATTCTTCTCGGTGGCCGTCAGGGGCACGTTCTTGTCGGCCGTGGCCGTGCCTGAGGGGACGAAGGCCGCGTCGGTGACGGCGCCGCCCACCAGTCGCGCGCCGAAGGTGCCGGCGCTCTGCTTCCGTGTGTCGCCGTGTTGTTCGTCCCCGTCGTGGTCCGACGGCTTCAGGGGACCGTGCTCCAGGCTCGCGGGATAGCGTGCGCCCACGTCCTGCAGTTGCTGGTCGAGGCGGCCGGTGAGGAAGCCGTTCAGCTCGTACACGGCCGCCACGCCGACGGCGGCGCAGCTCACGGCGAGCAGCACCACGAGACCGGCGATCAGCCGCGCCCGCATCGTGCGCGGGAGCGGCAGCCGCCGCACGCCCGCCCCCGCCCGGGCCCACCACCGCCTCGCCCAGGACGGCCACCGCGCCCTCATCGCCCCGCCACCGGCTTGATCACATACCCGGCGCCCCGCACCGTGTGGATCATGGGCTCGCGGCCCGCGTCCACCTTCTTGCGCAGATACGAGATGTAGAGCTCCACGACATGGGCCTGGCCGCCGAAGTCGTACGACCACACGCGGTCGAGGATCTGCGCCTTGCTGAGCACCCGGCGCGGGTTGCGCATCAGGAAACGCAGGAGTTCGAACTCGGTCGGCGACAGCTCGATCAGCTCGCCGCCCCGGGTCACCTCGCGCGCCTCCTCGTCCATCGCCAGATCCCCGACGACGAGTCGTGGGCCCTCGTCGAGCTGCCGGGCCATGCCCGCGCGGCGCAGCAGTCCGCGCAGCCGGGCGACGACCTCCTCCAGGCTGAACGGCTTGGTGACGTAGTCGTCGCCGCCCGCGGTGATACCGGCGATACGGTCCTCGACGGCGTCGCGCGCGGTGAGGAAGAGGACGCAGACATCCGGTTTCACGGTGTGCAGGTCGCGCAGCACGGCGAAGCCGTCGGTGTCCGGGAGCATCACGTCCAGGACGACGGCGTCGGGCAGCAGCTCGCGCGCCTCGGCGACGGCCGAGGCACCGTCACCGGCTGTGCGGATCTCCCAGCCCTCGTAGCGCAGGGCCCCGGAGAGAACCTCCGCCAGGTCGGGATCGTCGTCGACGACGAGGACGCGTACGGGCGTGCCGTCGGGCCGGGTGAGCGCGGGCCGGCCGTTGCCTCGGGACAGGGGAATGTTCATGTCGTCCACCAGCATCGCTCCTCACCGGGGCCGCAAGCCCACGCGCGGGCTCTGAGTTTCCTCTGAGTCACCGCTGCTCAGCGCTCCCGGTTTCCTCTGAGTCATCCTTCCTCAGCGCTCTCAGTTTCCTGTGAGTCGCCGCTGAACGCCCCAGTTCAGAGCCTCCTCAGAGGTTCCGGACGCACAGTTTCCTCCCGGACAGCCGGAAGGACGGACAGATGACCACGGTGTACGAGCGGGCTGCGGTCCCGCGCCCGACACGAGGACGCAGGCGGCCTCGGCCCTCGCCCGCCGGGCCGCTGCTGGCCCTGCTCTGGGCGGGAGCCGCCGCGGTCGTCGCCCTGTGGTGGTCCGACACGCGGTCGGTGGTGGGGCTGGCCGGATGGCTGACGGACGCCGGGCGGATCGCCGGGCTGCTGTGCGGCTACAGCTGCGCGGTGCTGGTGGCGCTGATGGCCCGGGTGCCGCTCCTGGAGCGGCGCATAGGTTCCGACCGGGTGGCCCGCTGGCACGCCATGGCGGGCCGGTACACGGTCTGTCTGCTGGTGGCGCATGTCACGCTGATTCTCTTCGGTTATGCCGCCCAGGACGGTTCCGGCATCGTGCACGAGACGCTGAGCGTGGTGTTCGACTATCCGGACATGCTCAAGGCCACGATCGGCACGCTCATCCTGTTCGCCGTCGGGATCACCTCGGCGCGCGCGGCCCGCCGCCGGATCAGTCACGAGTTCTGGTACTACGTGCACCTGCTCACGTACGTAGCGGTCTTCCTGGCGTTCTTCCACCAGCTCGCGCTGGGTTCCGACTTCGTCGGCAGCACCGCCGCGCAGGCCGCCTGGTACGTGCTCTACCTGGGCACGGCGGCGCTGATCGTCTGGTTCCGGCTGCTCGCCCCGGTGCGGCTCAACCTGCGTCACAAGCTGCGCGTGGAGACCGTGTACCGGGAGGCGCCGGGCGTCTTCTCCATCGTCGTACGCGGGGAGCGGCTGGACGAACTGGGCGCCCAGGCGGGGCAGTTCTTCCGCTGGCGGTTCCTGGCGGAGGGGATGCGGTGGACGTCCACGCCGTACTCGCTGTCGGCGCCGCCCCGGCCCGACCTGATGCGGATCACCGTGAAGGCGCTCGGTGACCACAGCGCCGCCGTGGGACTGCTGCGGCCCGGCACCCGGGTGTGGGCGGAGGGCCCCTACGGTTCGCTGACCGCCGACCGGAGCACCGCCGGCAAGTCGCTGCTGATCGCGGGGGGCGTCGGCATCACGCCGCTGCGCGCGCTGTTCGAGACCCTGCCCGGCCGGGTCACGCTCCTCTACAGGGCGCGCACGGCCGAGGACCTGGCGCTCGGCGGCGAGCTGGAGGCGATCGCGAAGTGGCGCGGGGCGCGCATCCTGTACGCGGTCAACGGCGCCGACGGAACCCGACCGCGGTTCACCGCCGAGGCCCTGCGGGAGGCCGTTCCGGACATCACCGGGCACGACGTCTATCTGTGCGGGCCGCCCGCGATGGCGCAGGACCTGTACGGGGCACTGCGCGCGGCGGGTGTCCGCGACCGCCGTATCCACCACGAGTCGTTCGAGCTGTGAGGCCGCCTTGCACGCCCTGAAGAAGAACCGCCCGCTGCGCCGGGTGACACTGGCGGCCGCGACCACCGTCACCGGGGTCGTCCTGCTGCTGTCGCTGAAACCGCACACGCCGCCGACCCTGGCGCAGGCGTCCTCGCCATCGGGCCAGTCCCAGTCCCAGTCCCCGGGAAGCTCGCCGAGCAGCTCCCCCAGTAGTTCTTCCGGAAGCACCAAGAGCACCGGCACCAAGACGGTCACCGGTGACACGGTGCAGACCCGCTGGGGCCCCGTCCAGGTGCGTGTCACGGTGAAGAACGGCAAGATCACCGATGTGACCGCGGTCGCCTACCCGTCGGACAATCCGAAGGACCAGGAGATCAACAGCTACGCGATCCCCCAGCTCAGGCGTGAGGCGCTGGCCGCGCAGAGCGCGCAGATCGACTCCGTCTCCGGTGCCACGTACACCAGCGACGGATACAAGCAGTCCCTCCAGTCGGCACTCGACTCGGCGGGCGTCTGAACGCACGGCCGTAGTGGACCGTATCTCTGGGCCAGGGGGCCACTCCCCTCGCCCCGTCCCCACGGACGAACACGGAGGAACCGTGTCCACGATCGCCGGTGGCCGCGCCGCGCGGCGCCAGACCATGCGCCGCATCCGCCCACGACGCTCGCCCGCCGTCCCCCTGCTGCTCGCCGTCTGGGCGGGCGCGGCCGGGGTCATCTGGCTGTGGTGGAACAACACCCCGTCCATCGCGGACGACAACAGCAAGATCCTCAACGCGGGCCGGATCACCGGGCTGCTCGCCGGCTATCTGATGGCGCTCGTGGTGCTGCAGATGGCCCGGGTGCCCGCGCTGGAGCGCCGGGTGGGCTCGGACCGGGTCGCCCGCTGGCACGCCATGAGCGGCCGGTACACGATCTGCCTGGTTCTGGCCCATCTCTTCCTGACCATGTGGGGCTACGCCCTGCAGTCCGGCAAGGGGCTCGGCGGGATCGTCCAGCAGACCATCGACTCGGTCAACCAGCTGCCCGACATGGGCAAGGCCGCGATCGGCACGGGTCTGCTGGTGCTCATCGGGTTCATCTCGGTCGGCGGTGTCCGCCGGCTGATCCCGTACGACACCTGGTACCACGTCCATCTGCTGACGTACGCCGCCGTGTTCCTGACGTTCTGGCACCAGCTGTCCACCGGCAACGACTTCGCCGTCGAACCCACCGCGAAGACCGTCTGGTACGGGCTGTACGGGTCGGTGACCGCGCTGGTGATCTGGTACCGGATCCTCGCGCCGATCCGGCTCAACCTGAAGCACCAGATGCGGGTCGAGGCGGTCATCGAGGAGACGCCCGGGATCGTGTCGGTGCTGATCAGCGGGCGGAAGCTGCATCGGATGGGCGCGGAGGCCGGGCAGTTCTTCCGCTGGCGCTTCCTGGCGCCGGGCATGCGGCTCAGCTCCCACCCGTACTCCTTGTCGGCGGCACCGCGACCCAACATGCTGCGGATCACGGTGAAGGCGATCGGCGACCACAGTGCCGCGCTGCGCGATCTGGGGCCGGGCACCCGGGTCTGGGCCGAGGGCCCGTACGGGGCACTCACGGCGGCCAAGCGCAGCCGCGGCAAGGTGCTGCTGGTGGCGGGCGGCGTCGGTATCACGCCGATGCGGGCGCTGTTCGAGACGCTGCCCGGCGCGTCCGGCGATCTGACGCTGCTTTACCGGGCCAACAGCACTCAGGACCTGGCCCTGTGGGACGAGCTCGCCTCCATCTCCCAGGAGCGTGGGGCCCGGCTGATGTACGCGGTGAACAGCCCCGACGGGGAGCGCCCGGACATCTCGGCGGAGACCTTGCGCCGGAAACTGCCGGACATCGACCGCCACGACGTCTTCATGTGCGGGCCGCCCGGCTTCGCGCAGCAGGTGTACGAAGCACTGCGCGGCGCGGGGGTCCCCGCCCGCCGCATCCATCACGAGTCGTTCGAGATGTGAGCGACGGGAGTCAGGAGCGATGAAGAAGAGCCACCCCATTCGGCGCGTCGTGCTCGCCACCGCCGCCACCGTGTCCGGGATCGTCCTGCTGCTGTCGCTGAAACCGGCGTCCGACCCGGCCGCCGCCTCGGCGCAGGGCGGGGCGGCGCCCCAGCAGACGGCGGCCGGGCAGGAGTCGCCGCAGGGCGGCGGCTCGCAGCAGACGGGCGCGCAGACCGTCACGGGAGAGGTGGTCAAGACCCAGTACGGCAACGTCCAGGTGCGCCTCACCCTGAGCGGCGGCAAGATCACCAGGGCCGAAACCGTCCAGGCGCCGAGCGGCGGAACCAGCGACCAGAAGACCGCGCTCGCCGTGCCCAAGCTCAACCAGGAAGCGGTCGCGGCCGGGAGCGCCGACATCGACGCCGTCTCCGGCGCCACATACACCAGCGGCGGCTACAAGCAGTCCCTCCAGTCGGCCCTGGACAAGGCCGGTGGCTGAGCCCGCGGAGGAGGTGGCGTCCGCGCTGCGCCACGCCGAGGAGGTCATGGGCACGGTCTTCTCCTTCGACGTACGAGGAGGAGAACCGGCGGCCGTGCGGACGGCGTTGGAGGAGGCGATCGCCCAACTCCACAGAGTGGACGAGGTGTTCAGCACCTATCGCGACGACAGCCAGGTCTCGCGGCTCGCACGCGGTGAGCTGAGCGTCGAGGAGTGCGATCCGGAGGTCGCCGAAGTGCTCGGTCTCGGCGCGGAGGCGGAGCGGCTCAGCCAGGGCTGGTTCAGCACGACGTACGAGGGACGGCTCGACCCGACGGGCATCGTCAAGGGCTGGGCGGCCGAGCGTGCGGCGCTGCGCCTGGCCGCCGCCGGGGCGAGCGGAGTGAGCGTGAACGGCGGCGGCGATGTCCAGCTGTGCGGGGTGCCCGGGCCGCACCGGCCCTGGCGAGTGGGCGTGTCGGACCCGCTCCGCCCGGGCTCCCTCGCCGCCGTGGTCTCCGCCGCCGGCGTCGACGAGCTGGCCGTGGCCACCTCCGGCACCGCCGAGCGCGGCGCCCATATCGTCGACCCGCGCACCGGCAAGTCCGCCGTCACCGACCTGCTCGCCGTGACCGTGGTGGGCCCCCGCCTGACCTGGGTCGACGCCTGGGCCACGGCGGCCTTCGCGATGGGCTCCCGCCAGGCGCTCGCCTGGCTGGAGTCACTCCCCGACATCGAGGCCCTCTTGATCACGGCGGGCGACGAGGTGAGGTGTACGGGGGGCCTCGCTCAACGTCTCGGATGAGTGAGGCGCCCCGTCAGGGGCGCGGGACTGTGACATCGTGCGGCTGAGCCGCGTGGGCGCGAGCAACCACGGACGGCCCGCGGTGACGAGACCGCCGTCACCTCAATGGTGGTTCTGAGCCAACCGCAACAAGTGATCGGCCAGAGCCTGGCCCCCGGCGGGCTCCCGGCTGATCAACAGCAACGTGTCGTCCCCGGCGATCGTGCCAAGGATGTCCTGCAGCTCCGCCTGGTCAATGGCCGAGGCGAGAAACTGCGCCGCCCCCGGAGGGGTACGCAGGACCACGAGGTTCGCGGAAGCCTCCGCGGAGATCAGCAGCTCCGCCGAGAGCCGCCGCATCCGCTCCTCCTTCGCCGACTCACCCAGCGGAGCGCGCGGCGTGCGGAAGCCGCCCTCGCTCGGTACCGCGTAGATGAGGTCGCCGTCGTTGTTGCGGATCTTCACCGCGTTCAGCTCGTCCAGGTCCCGGGAGAGCGTCGCCTGCGTGACGCTCAGCCCGTCGTCGGCGAGGAGCTTCGCCAACTGGCTCTGGGAGCGCACCGGTTGCCGGTTGAGGATGTCCACGATCCGGCGGTGGCGTGCGGTGCGGGTCTGCGGCACGGCAGGCCCGACGGGCTCGTGGTCGTGCGCCTGACTCATCGTCGTCGTCCCATTTCTCGGGATCATCCGTCCCCGTTGGCTGCGTCGAGGACGCCGGGAAGGGCCCGGAGAAACGCCTCCACCTCGTCGTCGCCGAGATTCAGCGGCGGCATCAGCCGTACGACATCGGGGGCGGGCGCGTTCACCAGGAGACCGGCGTCCTGAGCCGCCTGCTGCGCCTGGGGCGCGAGCGGCTCGGTGAGCACGATACCCAGGAGCAGTCCCGCACCCCGGACATGGTCGATCAACGGGTGCCCGAGTGACTCGATTCCGTCCCGCAGCCGCTCGCTCGCGCTCTTCACGTTCTCGAGCAGGCCCTCGGCCTCGATCGTGTCGAGCACGGCGAGTCCGGCGGCGCACACGACCGGGTTTCCGCCGAAGGTCGTGCCGTGCTGGCCGGGCTTCAGCAGCCCGGCGGCCCGGCCGAAGGCGACGGTGGCGCCGAGCGGCAGTCCGCCGCCGAGGCCCTTGGCGAGCGTGACGATGTCGGGCAGGACGCCCTCGTGGGCCTGATACGCGAACCAGGGCCCGGTGCGGCCGATTCCGGTCTGCACCTCGTCGAGGACGAGGAGGGCGCCGGTGGCGGCGGTGATCGCGCGGGCCGCCTTGAGATAGCCGACGGGCGGTACGACCACGCCGTTCTCGCCCTGGATGGGCTCGATGATCACCAGTGCGGTGTCCTCGGTGACCGCTTCGGCGAGGGCCTGCGCGTCGCCGTACGGGACATGTGTGACGTCACCGGGCAGCGGCAGGAACGGTTCCTGTTTGCCGGGCTGGCCGGTGAGCGCGAGGGCGCCCATGGTGCGGCCGTGGAAGCCGCCCGTGGTGGCGACCATGTGCCTGCGGCCGGTCAGCCGGCCGATCTTGAAGGCGCCCTCGTTGGCCTCGGCGCCCGAGTTGCAGAAGTACACCCGGCCCTCGCGCCCGAAGAGCTGCAGCAGCCGTTCCGCGAGCGCGACGGGCGGCTCGGCGACGAAGAGGTTGGAGACATGGCCGAGGGAGCCGATCTGCCGGCTCACGGCCTCGACGATCGCGGGATGGGCGTGCCCGAGCGCGTTGACCGCGATGCCTCCGACGAAGTCGAGGTACTCCTTGCCGTCGGCGTCCCACAGCTTGGTGCCGGCGCCGCGGACAAGCGGCAGCCGGGGGGTGCCGTAGTTGTCCATCAGCGAGCCCTGCCACCGCTGGGTGAGCTCTGCGTTCGTCGCGGTGCCGGTCATCCGGCATCCCCCTCTTCGTCGTCCGGCACGACCATCGTGCCGATCCCCTCGTCGGTGAAGATCTCCAGCAGGATCGAGTGCTGGACCCGGCCGTCGATGACGCGGGCCGTGGTGACGCCGTTGCGGACGGCGTGCAGACAGCCCTCCATCTTCGGCACCATGCCGCTGGCCAGCTCGGGCAGCAGTTTCTCCAGCTGGGAGGCGGTGAGGCGGCTGATCACCTCGTCGCTGTCGGGCCAGTCCTCGTAGAGGCCCTCGACGTCCGTGAGGACCATGAGGGTTTCGGCGCCAAGTGCCGCAGCGAGTGCCGCAGCCGCCGTATCAGCATTGACGTTGTAGACATGTCCGTCGTCCTGGGAGCGGGCGATCGAGGAGACGACCGGGATACGGCCGTCGGCGAGCAGCGCCTCGATGGCGCCCGTGTCGATGGCGGTGATCTCGCCGACCCGGCCGATATCGACGAGCTCGCCGTCGATCTCGGGCTGGTGCTTGGTGGCCGTGATGGTGTGCGCGTCCTCGCCGGTCATGCCGACGGCGAGCGGTCCGTGCTGGTTGAGCAGCCCGACCAGCTCGCGCTGGACCTGTCCGGCCAGCACCATGCGTACGACGTCCATGGCGTCCTCGGTGGTGACGCGCAGGCCCGCCTTGAACTCGCTGACGATGCCGTGCTTGTCGAGGGCGGCGCTGATCTGCGGGCCGCCGCCGTGCACGACGACGGGCTTGAGGCCGGCGTGGTGCAAGAACACGATGTCCTGCGCGAACGCCGCCTTCAGCTCCTCGTCGATCATGGCGTTGCCGCCGAACTTGACGACGACCGTCTTGCCGTTGTGCCGGGTCAGCCAGGGCAGCGCCTCGATGAGGATCTGCGCCTTGGGCAGAGCGGTGTGTTTCCTGGTCACATTGCTCATGAGGAGTACGCGCTGTTCTCGTGGACGTAGTCGGCGGTGAGGTCGTTGGTCCAGATCGTGGCGCTCTCGCCGCCGGCGGCGAGGTCGGCGACGATGTGGACCTCGCGGTAGCGCATGTCGACGAGGTCGCGGTCCTCGCCGACGCCGCCGTTCTTGCAGACCCAGACGCCGTTGATGGCGACGTTGAGCTGGTCCGGCTCGAAAGCGGCCTGCGTCGTGCCGATCGCGGACAACACCCGCCCCCAGTTGGGGTCTTCGCCGTGGATCGCGCACTTGAGGAGGTTGTTGCGGGCGATGGAACGGCCCACCTCGACGGCGTCGTCCTCGGTCGCGGCGCCCACGACCTCGACCTTGATGTCCTTGCTCGCGCCCTCGGCGTCCCGGATGAGCTGCTGACCGAGGTCGTCGCAGACCGCGCGGACGGCCTCGGCGAACTCCGCGTATGCGGGGGTGATGTCGCAGGCGCCGGAGGCGAGCAGCAGCACGGTGTCGTTGGTGGACATGCAGCCGTCGGAGTCGACGCGGTCGAAGGTGGTGCGGGTGGCCGCGCGCAGCGCCTTGTCGAGGGTCTCGCTGTCCACGTCCGCGTCGGTGGTGAGCACGACCAGCATGGTGGCCAGGCCCGGGGCGAGCATGCCCGCGCCCTTGGCCATGCCGCCGACGGTCCAGCCGTTGCCCGTGTGGACGGACGTCTTGTGCACGGTGTCGGTGGTCTTGATGGCGACGGCAGCCTTCTCACCGCCGTGCGGGCTGAGCCCGGCGACGGCCGTGTCGACGCCCGGCAGCAGCTTGTCCATGGGCAGCAGCACGCCGATGAGACCGGTCGAGCAGACGGCGACGGTGCCCGCGCCCGTTTCACCGAACCCGGCGGCGCTGAGCGACGCGGCGACCTTCTCCGCGGTGGCGTGGGTGTCCTGGAAGCCCTTGGGTCCCGTACAGGCGTTGGCGCCACCGGAGTTGAGGACGACGGCGGTCAACTGGCCGCTTCTGAGGACCTGTTCCGACCAGAGCACCGGCGCGGCCTTCACGCGGTTGGAGGTGAAGACGCCCGCGGCGGCGAGGCGGGGCCCGGTGTTGACCACGAGGGCCAGGTCCGGATTGCCGTTCTCCTTGATCCCGGCCGCGATGCCCGCGGCCTGGAATCCCTGTGCTGCCGTGACACTCACTGCATCTCCTCGTTCGCTTCTCCGCCCGTGCAGCGCAGAGGTGCGGCTTTCGTCGTTTTGTGCGGCCCGGTGGCTGCACCTGCTCCCGCAGCTACCGATGGGCGGTGTCCCCAGCTCACGGTGCGACTCCGATCGTGGAAAGCCCGGTGGTCTCATCGAGCCCGAGGGCGATGTTCATGCTCTGGACGGCACCGCCCGCGGTGCCCTTGGTCAGGTTGTCGATGGCGCTGATCGCGATGATGCGGTGCGCGGCGGCGTCGTACGCGACCTGGATCTGAACGGCGTTGGAACCGTAGACGGACGCCGTGGCGGGCCACTGTCCCTCCGCCAGCAGGTGCACGAACGGCTCGTCCGCGAAGGCCTTCTCGTACGCGGCCCGTACGGACTCCGCGGTGACACCGGACTTCGCCTTGGCGCTGCACGTGGCGAGGATGCCGCGGGGCATCGGCGCGAGCGTGGGCGTGAAGGACACGGTGACCGGCTCACCGGCGGCCGCGCCGAGGTTCTGGATCATCTCGGGGGTGTGCCGGTGGACGCCGCCGACGCCGTACGGGGACATCGACCCCATGACCTCGCTGCCGAGGAGGTGCGCCTTGGGCGCCTTGCCCGCACCGGACGTCCCGGAGGCGGCGACGATCACGGCGTCGGGCTCGGCGAGAGCGGCGGCGTATGCCGGGAAGAGCGCCAGCGAGGCGGCGGTCGGGTAGCAACCGGGCACCGCGATGCGCTTGGATCCCTCCAGCGCGGCGCGGGCACCCGGCAGTTCGGGGAGGCCGTAGGGCCAGGTCCCGGCGTGCGCGGAGCCGTAGAACCTCTCCCAGTCGGCCGGGTCCTTCAGCCGGAAGTCGGCGCCCATGTCGACCACGAGGACATCCGGGCCGAGCTGCTCGGCGACGGCCGCGGACTGCCCGTGGGGCAGCGCGAGGAAGACGACGTCGTGCCCGGCGAGGACCTCGGGGGTCGTCTCCTGGAGAACGCGGTCCGCGAGCGGCAGCAGATGCGGCTGCAGCGCGCCGAGCCGCTGGCCCGCGTTGGAGTTGCCGGTCAGGGCGCCGATCTCGATCTCGGGGTGCCCCAGGAGCAGACGCAGCAGTTCCCCGCCCGCGTACCCACTCGCTCCCGCCACTGCCGCACGTACCGCCATGGAACCCTCCTCTTGGATGGCATGACTATACGTTTCGCTGCACGTTTATGCAATCCATGAAGAGGGCGCAGCTCCGGTGCAGCGGTCAACTCGCACACGACACGATCGGACACGAGGGAAAAGCACGAACAGGACAGGTGAAATCCGATCAATGGTTGGCATCCGGCTCGCCGGATCCGGCAAGCCTGGAACCATCCCCGGCATGCGTCTCCCCCAGGCCTGGCAGTTGGCCGTCCTCCCCTGCGTCGCCGCGGCGACGCTCGCCGCCTGCTCGGGCCCCGCGAGCCCCCCGTCCGACGCCGAGGGGCCCGCCCGTACCGGCAGCACGGCGTCCTCGGGCGCGGCGGACTCCCGGCTGTCCGTCGTGACCTTCGCCGGAACGTCGCCGCTGAGTGCCGAGGCGCTGCGCCGGACGACGGACCGGCTGCGGGAGCGCGCCAAGGCACTGGGACTCAGGGGCGTGCGGGTCGAAACGCGGGACGGCTCCGTCAGCGTCACCGGTCCCACCTCCGGCGAGGCACGCATGAGGGAGCTGGGCGCGGCCGGCCGGCTCGGCTTCCGCCCCGTACTCGCGGAGGAAGCCGTCGGTCCGTCGCAGCCGTCCGCCAGTCCCGACCCCGCGCGAGGGCGTGCCGTCACCGAGGACCTGCGCCCCCGCGCCGCCGGCTCGTCGAGCGCCAGTGCCGCTCCGGACCCGGACCCCCAGGACGCGCCCAGTGCCGCGCTTCAGCAGCAGTTCGTGGCACTGGACTGCTCCGGGAATCGGGCACATTCGGCGTGGGACCGGGACAACCGTCCGCAGGACCCCGTCGTCGCCTGCAGCGCGGACAGCGCTCCCGCCGACCAGCGCACCAAGTACCTGCTGGGTCCGACGGCCGTGGACGGGTCTCACGTCGCTTCGGCCAAGGCGCTGCGGGACAAGCGGTACGGGAACTGGATCGTGCGGCTGGGCTTCGACTCCGTCGGCACCAGGAAATTCTCCGACCTCACCGGAGATCTCGCGGTGAACGCCTCGCCACAGAACCAGTTCGCCATGGTCCTGGACGGCGCCGTGCTCTCCGCGCCGTATGTCAATCAGCGGCTCAGCGGTGGCACCGCCGACGTCTCCGGCGGCTTCAACCGGCAGTCGGCCGAGCAGCTCGCCGTCACCCTCAACTCCGGGACGCTCCCCGTCCCCTTGAACGTCACCAGCGTGACCCGCCTTCCGCACACGTAGGGGCGATGGCGAACCGTCGCCGCCCGAGTCCGGAGACAGGACTCCCCGCTCACTCAAGGTCATGTTGCGCGCACGCGCGGCCGGCCCCATCAAGCGATCCCTTGGAGGACCCACGATGCAATCGTCCGCGCAATGGAGCGCTTACGAGATCTTCTCCGTGCTGTCGGGAATCGTGCTGATCGGAGCGGCCTTCATTCCCGGCCTGACGGTCAAGGACCGCGCGTCCGCCGTCATGGGCGGGGGCTTCTTCGTGGGCTACGGCTGGTACGTCGCCCATCAGACCTCGGGCACGTTCGAGTTCCCCGTCATGATCTTCGTGATTCCGGCAGCCGCCGTGATCTACCTGCTCGTCAAGGTGTTCGGCCACACGCACGGCACCTAGCCCGGCACCACCGACTCCGACGGAGGCCGTTCCTCGGGCATCGACGGCTGAAAAACCCTTGCCGGCGACGTCGAGCCGCGAGCCGGCCCGGCGGGACGGCCGCTCGCGACGCCGACCGGTGCCCGGTGGGCCGCCCGGCCTCGGGTCAGGAGCGCTTGGCCGCTCGCTCCGCGTTCTTCTCCTTGATGCGGGTCGCTTCCTTGCGGACCTCGGCCTGGGTGGCGCGCTCCCGCCGCAGCCACTCCGGGTCCTCCGCCTTGAGCGCCTCGATCTCCTCGGTGGTGAGCGCCTCGGTGACCCCGCCCCGGGCGAGCCCCGCGATGGAGACGCCGAGCTTGGCCGCGACCACGGGCCGGGGGTGGGGGCCGTTGCGGCGCAGTTCCGTCAGCCACTCGGGCGGGTCGGCCTGCAGCGCAGTCAGCTCGGCACGCGAGACGACACCGTCCTGGAACTCGGTGGGTGTGGACTCGAGGTACACACCCAGCTTCTTCGCCGCGGTGGCGGGCTTCATCGTCTGGGTGGTCTGGTGCGACGTCATGGTGTCAAGGGTATCGAGCGTGTGAGCCATCGCCGACCAACCCGTGTGCGGCCCCCCGCGCCCCTGACCTGTGCGGTGCCCGCGCCCCGACCGGTAACCTGACGTGGTGACCGGCTCCGAAGCGTCCCCCTCGTTCAGGCTCGCGTACGTCCCGGGGGTGACTCCCTCGAAGTGGGTGCGGATCTGGAACGAGCGGCTGCCCGACGTACCCCTGACCCTCGTCCCGGTGTCCGTCGCCGACGTGTACGACGTACTGCGAAGGGGCGACGCCGACGCGGGCTTCGTACGGCTGCCCGTCGACCGCGCCGACCTCAGCGCCATCCCCCTCTACACCGAGACGACCGTGGTCGTGGTCCCCAAGGACCACATCGTGTCGGCGGTCGAGGAGGTCTCCGCGGAGGACCTCGCCGACGACATCGTGCTGCACCCCCTCGACGACACCCTCAACTGGGAGCGCCTGCCGGGGAAGCCCGCACTGGAGCGCCCCGCCACGACGGCGGACGCCGTGGAACTCGTCGCGGCGGGCATCGGAGTCCTCGTCGTACCGCAGTCCCTCGCCCGTCTGCACCACCGCAAGGACCTCACCTACCGCCCGATCACGGACGCCCCGGAGTCGCGCGTCGCGCTGTCCTGGCCCGAGGACGCGACCACCGACCTGGTGGAGGACTTCATCGGGATCGTCCGCGGCCGGACGGTCAACAGCACCCGGGGGCGCTTCCAGGCCCCGGCCGCCGCGCAGCCGAAGCCCAAGCCCCGGCGCTCCGACACGGGCGGCGGCGCACGCGGGAAGCCCGCGGCCGGCAAGGGCGCCCGCGGCGGCTCCGGAAGCTCCAAGGGCGGCGCCAAGCGCGGTAAGCCTCGGCGCCGCTCCTGACCCGGTGCGTCAGTCGGCGAGCGTGGGGGGGGGGGGGGCGGGGAACCCGCCCCCGCCCCCAGTTATAAAACCGAAGCAATTTTGTTTTTAAAACAGAAATTAGAGAAGGTTTTAGATAAAATTTTTATTTATATAAATAAAAAAAAAAAAAAAAAAAAA
>NZ_JBEZKJ010000118.1:0-21928 GCF_040651675.1 Streptomyces sp. NPDC048415
CATCGCTTCGACCAGAACCAGGCCTCGGCCGCCGGTCGACTCCCAGTCCATGATCACCGGCTTGGCGGGGGCACGCGGCGAGGTGTCGCTCACGCCGCAGAACAAGAGAGCGACACAAAGGGAGACATCGCTGCAGGGGTGGGCGTGCGGCCCCGCTAACCCGTTCACGTTCGCTCGGGCCGGCCCACCGCAGCCGCGTAGGTGCTCGACGGTCGCCGTACGTGTCCGAGATGACGTAGGACGCCCAGGGGCTTAATGCCGGACGCGGACAACGAGCTTGCCGGTGGCGCGGTCGTGCTCCATGGCGTCGTGGCCTGCAGCACCTGCTCCAGGCCGTCGTAGACGCGGTCCACGGCGAAGGCCAGCTGGCCGGCCGCGACCGCGTCGAGGATCTCTTGGAAGGCCTCCCGAGGCAGGTCGGCGGCGTCGCCGAAGTAGCCCGCCAGGCGCACCCCCTTCGGCAGGTACTCGTTCGGGGAGAAGTCCCGCACCGTCCACTGGTTGGAGAGGCTGCCGCCGAAGCAGGCCGTGCCGTGCACGCGCACCGCGCGCAGAGTGTCGGGCAGGGTCGGCGTGCCGACGAGATCAAGGGCGGCGTCGACTCCGCCCGGGTACAGCTCGCGCACGGCGGGCGCGACCTCGCCGGTGTCGAGCAGGGGGTGGTCGACGCCGTGCTCCTTCAGCAAAGCGAGGCGGCTGGCCCGCCGGGTGGTGGACAGCACCGTGGCGCCGCGCCATGTGGCCAGCGCGGCGGCTGCCAGGCCCACCGAGGAGGTGCCGCCGCGGATCAGCACGCACTGACCGGGCTGGACATCCAGGCCGATGGTGAGCGAGCCGTAGGCGGTCTGCACCATCTCCGGCAGGGCGCCCAGCACCTCCCAGTGCAGGTCGGTGTCGACGGGGATGACCTGGGACAGTGGCACCGACGTGTACTCGGCATAGCCGCCGTCGTAGGTGCGCCCCATGTCCCCCATCATCGCGACGACCTTCTGCCCGGGAGCCAGCCCGCTGCCGGCCGGGGCCGCGTCGACGGTGCCGGCGGCCTCGATACCCGGCACCCGGGGGAAGCTGACGCCCACGCTCAGACCCAGCCGAAGCTTCAGCTCCGAGCGGTTGAGGCCGAACGCCTCGACGCGGATGCGCACCCAGCCGTCCCTCTCGGGCGGGAGCGGGAGCGTGATCAGCCGCAGGTTGTCCACGGGGCCGGGGGCGGAGAGCTGGACGGCGCGCATCGTGGTCGGCGAGGATGTCATGGGCGTGCCTTCTTCCCGGGGGTAGGAGAGTCGGTCGGCGGTGGTCAACATGCAGCCGCTGCGGCTTCATTCCCGACTCGCCCCGGTTTTCCGCCGGTTGAGGTTCACCCCCGACCATGTCCTTGCCGACCGCGCCTACTCCTCCCGCCGCATCCGCGCCTACCTGAGGCGTCGCCGGATCCCGCACACCTTGTGCACGGCGGAGAAGACCGGCCGCCCCTCGCGCACTGCACGGGTGCGGGCGGATTTGGACGCGAAGGGGCCTGGCCGCGTGAAGCCAGCGGCGCCGGGCGGTCTTTCATGGTCATACCGATCGACGTAATTCGCCTGGTTTCACCGGTGTGGATCACCAGCCCAGGCCATACTGACCGATCGCTCGTCTTTCCGTATTTTCGGAGGTTTCGTGTTATACACGCCTGCGTTCACGTCCGCACTGATGATCGACGATTGCACGAAGAGCGTGGACTGGAATCCGATCGCCTCTTCCCAGCCGACGTCGACGTTCACCGGCCTATTCGCTAGGTTCGTGTTCGCCAGCATGATCGTCATCTTGGCCAATCGGGAGAAGATCGACAATCGAACGGATGACGCGGCACGAGCCCTGAAGCTACTACTGTCCGCATTCTTCGGCCTAGCCATCGTCGCCTATTTGGACGAGCAGCGGATGCGGCTTCTCTGAACTACGCGCTGCATGACTCTCGGGACGGCGCTCAGCGCTGCCAGAGGAACGCGGCCTCGCTGCACGGCTGGCAGTTGAAGAGGTAACCGCGGCCCCCGCCGCCGAAGTTCGCGGAGGTGGCGAAGTCGTAACCCTCCTCCAGTTCGGCCGTGAACGTCATGCGGTGGGCGCACAAGGGACAGCCGGGAGTCTCGTCACCCTGGATCCAGTCAGGCTCGCCGCCCAGCCGTCCAAGGACCGGCTCCTCCGTGGGTTTGTCAGCGGGATGGAGACGCAGAGCGGTGACCGCGCCCAGGAGCGTCTCACCATCGGCCGGGACAGTGGCCGGGGCGAGCTCACCAGAGAACAAGTAGGCACGGTTGGCGCCGGCAGTGGCGTCCCAGTCGTCACACATCCCGGGATCGTTCTGGCAGAAGAACACCGCGACCACGCCGATGTCGAGAGGCAGATGGGCGAGGAACTGCATGGCCCTACCGCACTCGCGGCACCTCGGCCAGACGAATTCACCCGGGACGAGCGGCACTCCGCCGGTGCGCGGCGCGGGCGCGTCGGCAGTGGTCTCCCCGTCGTAGATCAGCAGCATGGCCACAGCCTAAGGTCAGCCTTCTGAGTCAGGGAGCGGGGTGGGGCTTTCAGCGCGGGCGGCGGTCCGGCCGAACGTCGGCATGCCGAGGCTGACGGCCGTCGATCGACGGGCCTCTTCGGCGTCGAGCTGAGCCAGCTTGTCCTGGGCGCCGGCGAGACTGCCGTGGAGTCCTTCGACCTCACCGAGCCAGCCTTCGCGCTCGGCCTCCGCGATGCGGGGGGCCATGAGGTTGTCGTGGATGTCGACCAGGTGTGCCCGCTGGGCCGGCCTGCTCCGCCGTCGCGTTCGGAACCTCCAACGGCCTACGCGTCACGTGCTTGACAAGGGCGGTCATGACGACCGCCCGAACAGGATGTCCAGCGATGCCGGGTTGTAGCCCGGCGCGGGAGGCGACGGCACCGGCTCGTTGCGCTCGTGGGCCTGACGCGCGTGATGGGCCAGCACACTGGAAGCGACCTCGTCCTTATGTGGTGTCAGATACACCTCTGTGGTGGACGAATGAACGTGTCCGAGCGCCCATTGGACGTCGGTCAACGTCAGCTTCGGATCGCGCACCATGCGCGCGGCCGCGCTGTGCCGCAGGTCGTGAAGGGTCCAGTCGGCGCCGAGTGAGGCGTTGACCCGCTCGAACATCCGGTGGGCACCGTGATAGGTCAGCGGCCGGATCGGGCGTCGCCGTGTCCACCACACCGGCTGCGTACGGCCACGTGGCACCGGGCCGTGTACCCCCTGCTGATAGAGACGCAGCCACACGAACGCGTCCGCCGACGCCGGCACCTGCTGCACCGCTCGCGAGCTCTTCCGCACCACACTGATCAACTGCTGGCCGGGGTCGACGTCGCACTGACGGATGCCGATCAGCTCCGAGACCCGTGCTCCGGTGGAGATCCAGAACGCGACCAGGGCTCGGTCGCGATTGGGGGGCAACGCAGCAAACAGCTCGTTGAACCATCCGTCGGGAATCGAGCGTGCGATGCGCCGCGGAAGGCTGGGCCGGTAGCGCCCCACCCGCTCGGGTTTCCAGCCGTCCATCGGGGTGTGGTGCGCGTGCGCCCGGCCGGAGCGGCGTGGCAGATCCAGTGGGAACGGGTTGAGCAGGGGACCGGTCCCCGCATCACGGTGGACGTCGTAGAGCCGCCGCAACACGGTCTTTGTCTAGGGTCGGCGCCGGTCTTGGCGCCATAGTCCGCGCCCGCGTGGCCGCCCGCAATGAGAGGAGATCTCGCCGTGCGTGAGCCCTTTCGCGGACAGCGACAGCACCATCTCGTCCACGCCGGTCAGCGGGCGCTGCCGCTTCTTCACCAGCTGCGGCTCGAAGGCGCCTGCGGTATCGCGCGGCACGTTCACCCCCCACCGGCCCGACGTCGGTCAGCACGGTCTTCGACCGGGTCCCGTTGCGGCTGTTGCCGTTGTTCTTCCCGGCCGGATCGTGCTTGGCATAGCCGACATGGTCGGTGATCTCACCCTCGAGGGCGGACTCCAGCACCCGCTTGGTCAGCATCTGCAACAACCCGCCCTCACCGATCAATTGCAGTCCCTCGCTCCGGGCCCGGTCCACCAGCATCGCGACGAGCTGCCCGTCCGACGCGGCCGGTACCACGCCACCGGCCGACTCTTCCGCGGACTCGGGCCCCATCGTCGACTCGCTCACTTGGCGTCTCTCCCTTGATCAGCAGATCCGCCGTTGATTAGACACTCCCGTGACCCTGGTGGTGTTCGGGAGCCGGAGCAGCAGGATGGGCGTGTGGTCGCGGGTGGACGGCGTACAGCGCCTGCTCGACGCCGTGCCCAGGTCGGCTTGTTCGCCCGGCGAGCAGCACGGCGTGGTCGCCAATGGCGAGCGGTGGGCGTGGGGACTGCGGGGTCGGCTCAACGGTCGTGGGGGCAACACAGGCTCTGGTCGAGGTCCGTGGTGACGCTGGCGCCGCCGCCGGCGAGGTACAGGGTTACAGATGCTCGCTTCAGCGCAGGTGTGTGTCCGTGGGGCGATGTCCACTTCGACGTGGCCTGTTGTGCCCTTCCGGAGGAGCGGGCACTGGGGAACGGTATGGAGGACTTCCGCGACGGGCGACCTGGGGCGACGCGGCCGGTGACGGGGCACCGGAGCCGCCTCTCTAAACTGGTCAGTTGCGAGAAGCCCAACCGGAATCCTCGCCACCGTAACCACGTTCAGCGCGAACCCACGGGTCCACCGGTGTGCGTCAGGCGGATGCGTCCGTGGGTTCGGCTGAAACACGAGGATGCTGGGCGATCCGAAGGCTTCGGCGGTGACGTCGGCGGGACGTCCTCGGTCATCACGGCCGCCCGCCGAATTGCCAGTTGTGCACCTCGATGTCGGCGTACCGGTCCGGGGTCAGGATGGCGCGTGCCGTGT
Source organism: Streptomyces sp. NPDC048415 (assembly GCF_040651675.1). NCBI lineage: Bacteria > Bacillati > Actinomycetota > Actinomycetes > Kitasatosporales > Streptomycetaceae > Streptomyces > Streptomyces sp. NPDC048415. Next base: position 4,893 of record NZ_JBEZKJ010000118.1, read on the forward strand.
CCGGGTCCGGCGCCCGGACCAATGCCGCCGTGCCCAGCCAGGTGGCGCCGTTGTCGGACAGCAGCGGCCCGTAGGCGATCAGCTCGTCCTGGTCGGGCGGCACCGCGAGGTCGGCGGCCTGCCCCGTGCCGAGGCCGAGAACCAGGTACCGGTTGCCGCCGGTTCGGCCGCCGGGGAAGTCCCACATGGTGCGCCCCAGCGTGTTGCGCCACCGTCGCAGCAGCACGTCCCGGTAGACGCCGGCCTGGTAGTTCGGCTCGTCGAAGGCGAACGCGCGGGCGGCGACGGGATCGGGCAGGCTGACGATGTGCACGCTTCCGGTGGGTGTGTCGCCGTCGCCGGCGAGGGTCGGGCCCCGGGCGATCATCTCCTTCGCGTACCGGTCCATATAGGACCAGTGCTCTTCCAGCAGCTCGTCGCGCAGCGCTACGGAGCCGGGCCGGTCGCGGTGGTAGCAGAGGAACTCCATGCCCAAAGGATCTCTTCAAGGAGGTAACCAGGTCGAGTGGGTTTCACTGCGGCGGCTGCTCGGCTGCCTCATCCAGAAGCACGCGTGCCGAGTCCGCCTAACGGATGGCTATTTTCTCGTCGATGCCGAAGACGAGGGCGATGTGGAGCGGGTCGGCCCGGGTGAGTGCCTCTTCGAGCCGCCGGTCGACGCGGAGACGCTCCAGCGTCGCGTCCTGTCCGCGCAAGGGGCGCTGATCCAGTGGTTGCCGGCACGACTGGTCTTCGTCGCGGTCTGGTTGTTGATCAGCAGGTGGAGGTTTGCTGTGTTCGGCCACCGGCGTCGCCGGTGTTCCAGCCAGTCCAGCAGCAGTTTCATCGTGAGGTCATCGAGCGGGCGTGCTCGTCCCGCGATAGTCAGCCGACGGTTGCATGTTTCGAGATCGTCGAGCATGAGGGCCTATCTGGGCGACCCGGGCGGCGCAAACCGCGGCGAGCACGAGAATCAGTCGCGCGGCCGGGGTGGTGGCTGCCGCGACGAATCGGTCGATGTGGCCGGGCGCGAGCGGTTGGAGCACGCCGTAGTCGTTCTGACCGACCTTGATGCGGCTGGTGGGTTGCGAAGTCCAGGCCGAGCCCGCATGCCTCGCTCACCCGCAGGCCCACCTGGGACAGCAGCTTCGAGTCCGTGTAGTTCCTGGCGGTAGGCGCGAACTTGCGGGAGGTCGCCAGTTCGCCGCCCCAGCCGGTGAACCGTCTCCCGACCTCCGGCTCACTCGGCGGAATCCGCAGCTGGGCGTCCTTGGCCCCGCGCGGCCGGTTCATCTCGCCGATCGCACTCGACGACCCGGCCCGGTCATCCGCAGGAGCTCAACCTTGGGCCGCAGCTCCAAGAACATGACGTACGTGGTCAGTGCCTGCGACCGGCCCAGCCGGGTGCCGCTCGGTGAACTCCCCAGCACCTTCCCGAAGTACGCGTCAGCGTCGGCGGGTTCCATGTCCCACAGCGGTCGGCCGAACCAGGTTCTGATCTGGTCCAAGTGCCCCGACGTCCCCACGGAGGGTGCCGTCCGCCAGCCCTGCCGAGGCGCGCACCAGGACGAACCCGGACAGCACGTCGGTCTCGAACCGCTCCAGCTCCTCCGCCGACGCGGGCGCCCAGTGCTCACGCAGGTCGCGTACGACTGCCGGCGCCGCCAACCCGAGCCTCCTCACCTTCGGCCCGACTGCGGATCGGTCGGACGAGGTGAGAACGCTTCAGGAATCCCGAAGTCGCGTCACGGGCCTGCAGAGCACACGAAGGAGGAAGGACCCCCAGCCACGGGGCCGGGGACTCAGCGGGACTCAGGAGAACTCACGGGATGTCGCACACAAATCGCTGTCCCCGGCAGCTGCCGGACATGGGCAAGGTTCAGAGGGGTCCTCCTCCAGGCCCGACGGCCCTCTACTCCCGTAGCTGCCGCGACGTGACAGGTAGCTGAACGTGATGGTCAGACCGTGGCTGTCTGCTCGTCGTGTTCACGCAGCATGCGCATGACGGTCGCAGGGGACGGGAGTTGGCCCTTCTTCGCGCCCATGGTGATGACCAGCCGCGAGGCGATGTCACGCAGGCTCAGTTCCTGGTCTCGCAGGTGGAGGGCCATGGAGAGCAGGTCGCCGTCGGTGATGCCGACGCCGCCGATGGTCTTGCCGCGCTTGCGGGCGGACTCGTGGCCTTCCAGGGTGCGGTCGCGGATGTACTCGCGTTCCATGCCGGACAGGGCGGCCGGCACGGCGAACACGACGCCGGAGGGGTCGTGCGAGCCCTGGAGTTCGCCGGTCAGGAACTCCAGGCCGACGTCGTCTGCCTTCAGCTCCTCTGCGAGCGCCGCGAGGTCGATGCCGCGGCCGAGTCGCTTGTGCTCGTGGACGACGAGGGTGACGCGGACGCTGGACGCGCGCAGTTCACGGGCGAGGCTGACGGCCTTCTCCAGTTCCGGGCGCTTCGTGGCGCGGGTGGAAATCTTCTGAGAGAAGATCCGGGTGACACCGGCTCGGCCAGGGAGTCGAGTTGGGAGTCGTGCCGGACGCTGGAGGCACGGGCGCAGCCGAGGCGGACGTGTCCGGTCTGCTCGGCGCCGGCGTCCGCTGGGCGCGGCAGTTCGGTCCAGGGGGGTCCCCGGCTTGCGTACGGCGGGGATGGGCACCTTGAGGGCCCGGGCGAGGGAGGGCACGCCCCGGAAGCGGGCGGTGAGGTACTGGATGGTCACCTTGCGCTTACCGGTGCGGCACGGCGAGCCCGCCGGGGCGGCGCAGGTGGACATCGGGCAGTCGTGCGACTCGACGAGCTCGTACGGATCGGGGGCGGGACGCCCCGGATCGTTTCATGAGTCAGTTTCATTAGTTGAGTCATTTACAACGACTCATGAAAGAGAGAACGCCCAGCGTGATCGGCGGATGGCGGGATGTTTCACGAGCGACCACCTATGAAACGCTCCCCCCGGTTCGGGCTGGTCAACTCGCGTCCGTGGAAACCACCTCGGCGAGAAGAACGGAAGCAGCTCATGCGGTCCTACCGCTTGAACCGCGGATACGCGGTCCGCTCGATCGAGGTCACAACAGAGAGGTCCGTCCCTGGCCTCGGGTTGTCTGCGAGGCAATGGAGAACGGCGGCAGCATCCAGCCATTCAGGCAGAAGGAGCGAGGAAGAGAGCGCGGCGGCGGGAGCGGGGTGCGCCCCGGCGGCTCCGTCCGGCTCCCGTCGGCGTGCCCTCTTCGCCACGCCGACCGCGCGCCTTTCGGTGCGCAGGTCGAAACGTTTATCCGTGCTTGCATGCACCCCGGCTCGCCTGGTGTTTCATTTTTGACGAACTCCACGAGTCGCAGTACCGCTCTCCGACCATTTTGGAACTTTACATATGATCCCATTTACTCTAGCGGCCTTGCCGCGGCATCCACATATGCGGGTAGCTATTGCGTACACCCGCTTCCTCGTTCCGGGCTCCCGATGAGCCTGGACAGGACGACAGTGAACCGGTCTCCGGTTCCCAGCCGGCCAGGGGGGCGGTCGTGACACCTGCACGTGAGGAGAGGTCATGAAGAAGGCTTACGAGGCGCCGACTCTGGTCCGGCTCGGGACGTTCCGGAAGAAGACCGGGCTCCTGCAGCGCTCCGGCAACGACCGGCTCATCCTGAGCAAGAACTGACGACCGACGGTTCCTGACCCGACGTCATGACTGAACTGCACGAGAGTGCGGGGACGGGCCCCGGCGACGCGCACTTCACGGTCTTCACCGACCGGGAGGACGCGGCCGCCGTGGCCCGCTCCTTCACCCACCCCGGCACGCGAATCCTGCAGCACGCTTCGGGCCGGCCCTGGATGGTAGGGCAGTGGCACGATGAGGAGATCGTCACCGTACGCGTCGGCCACGCGGCCCTCGCCGTCATCGGCTCCTGCCCGGTCGATGCCGCAGAGCTCGAGCGCCGTGCCGGGAGGCTGCGGGATCTCGCCGAACTCGACGCGCTGGCCCGCTCCCTTCCCGGTAGCTTCCACCTCGTCGCCGCGCTCGACGGGCGGCTCAGAGTGCAGGGCACCGCCTCCGGGCTCCGGCTGGTCTTCCATGCCCCCATTGGCGGAGCACAGGTGGCTGCGAGTAGCGCTGACGTACTCGCCGCCGCGCTCGGCACCGAGCCGGACGAGGAGCGACTGGCCGTCCGGCTGTTGTGGCCGGTTCCCCATCCACTCGCCGAGGCACCCATGTGGCGAGGCATCACCGCCGTGTCCCCACAGGACGCGCTGATCGTCTCGCCGGACGGCCGGACCGTACGCCACTCACGCTGGTGGACACCGCCGGAACCGGTACGCACGCTCGCCGATGGCTCCCCCCTCGTCCGCGAAGCCCTGGCCGCGGCGGTCGACGCCCGCACCCGGCAGGGTGGCGTAGTCAGCTGCGACCTCTCAGGCGGCCTGGATTCCACCTCCATCTGCTTCCTGGCGGACCGCTCACCGGCCCGGGTGGTGGGCAGCACCTGGCCGGGGCGCGACCCCGCCGACACCGATCTGTACTGGGCCGAACAGGCTGCCCGGTCAATGCCTGACATTGACCATGTGGTCTGGGACGCCGATGCCTCGCCGCTGGTCTACACCGACCTGCTCGGCATCGATGACCTGCTGGACGAACCGACCATCGGCGTCATGGACCGATCAAGGGTCCTGCACCACCTGCCCGCCATGGCCGAGCGCGGCAGCCGGCTGCACCTGACCGGTATCGGCGGCGACCACGTGGCCTGGTGCTCCGAGGCGTACTACCACCGACTGCTGCGCACCCGCCCCTTGTTCGCCCTGCGTCAGCTGCGCGGCTTCAGGGCCCTGTGGCAGTGGCCGCTGGGCGGCACGGCACGCGCGCTGGCCGACTCGCGGCCGTACGGGAAGTGGCTGGCCGACTCCAGCGGCCGCCTGCGAGACCCACTTCCCGCCACCGTCAGCACCAGCCTCGGCTGGGGAATGCCACCTCGCCTCTTCGACTGGGTCACCCCCGACGCCGAACGGATGGCCCAACGGGCGCTGCGAGAGGCCGCCGTGACCGCCGTACCGCTGCACCCGGACCGCGGCCTGCACACCGACCTCGAACAGATCCTTTCCTGCACCCGCATCATCCGCCAGTGGGACCGGATGGCCGCCCGGGCCGGCGTGCCGATGGCCTCGCCGTTCCTCGACGACCGCGTCATCGAGGCATGCCTCGCCGTGCGCCCGAGCGAGCGCGTCACGCCCTGGCAGTACAAACCCCTCCTGACCACTGCCATGAGCGGGATCGTGCCCGATGCGTGCCTGCGGCGCACCAACAAGGCCGCCGCTTCCATGGACGCATCCAACGGACTGCGCGAACACCGCGCCGATCTGCTGGCGCTCTGGGAGGGCTCCCGGCTGGAACAGCTCGGCCTGGTCGACGGCGCAGCCCTGCGCCGGCTCGCCCAGCGCCCGGCCACACCCGAACTGCGCGACGCGATCCTCTACTCGACCATCGCCGCCGAAGTGTGGCTGCGCAGCCTCCACCGAACCACCGGGCCCACAGCGCCCGCCTCCTCGTGACCGCAGCTCCTCAGCAGAAAGGCACACACATGCCATTGAAGTTCAGCGCCAATGTCTCCACTGCCGAGACGGACTACGGCACGGTCCTCCTGGACGAACGCGCTGGGGAATACTGGGAGCTGAATCCCACCGGCACCCTGGTGGTCGACACGTTGATGGCGGGCGGCGACGAAGCCGCCGCGGTCGCCGCGCTCGCCGACGAGTTCGACATCGACCTCGCCCAAGCGAAGCAGGACGTCGACGCCCTCGTACAGCAACTGCGGGCCTCGGGGCTTGCCGAATGACGACTCCCAGCGCCCTGGAACGGCCCACTGGTGTGCCCTTCACCAGGCGCCTGGCCGCCCGTCTCGTCCTGTTCCCCGCCCTCGTGCTCTCACTCCTGCCGCCCCGCCGGATCCGCGCCGTGCTCCACCTCGCATGTCGCGGAGCCACGCCGGCCACCGCCGAACAGGCCAAGAACGCACGGGACGCGATGTGCGCGGTGAGCCTGCGCTGCGCCGGGCCGAAAGGCTGCCTGCCCCGGTCCCTGGGAGCCGCGCTGCTGTGCCGTCTCTCCGGGTCCTGGCCGACCTGGTGCACCGGGGTGCGCGTAGTGCCGCCGTTCACGGCGCACGCCTGGATCGAGGCGGACGGCCACCCCGTGGACGAGGGTGTGCCCGACGACTACTTCACCCGGCTGATGACGGTCGCTCCCGGGAGCCGATCGGGCCGATGACCGACACCGCCGTGGATCAGGCGCAGCCAGCGGTCGAGGGGAACCGCTCCACCCGGGCCGCGGTCGCCACCATGTACCGGCTGACCGTCGGGCACCGGGCTTCGGTCCTCGCCGCCACCGTGCTCACTCTGCTCGGCTCCGCTCTGGGGCTTGCTCAGCCGCTCGTCGCCAAACAGGTCGTGGACGCGAGCGGACGGGGACAGGTGTTGTGGCCCTTGCTGCTACTCCTGGCCGTACTGTTCGTCACCGAAGCGACAACGGGCGCGGTGGGCCGCTTCGTCCTGGAGCGCATGGGCGAAGGCGTCGTACGAGGGCTTCGCCACAGTCTGGTGGCGCGGCTTCTCCGGCTCGAGATGAAGGAGTACGGCCGGCACCGCAGCGGCGACATGATCTCCCGGGTCACCGCCGACACCACCCTGCTCAGAGAAGTGGTCTCCCAGGCACTGGTCGATCTGGTGACGGGTGCCCTCGTCGCAGCGGGGGCGATCGTCCTCATGGTGTGGATCGACCTGCTGCTGCTGCTCCTGGTCGCCCTCACCGTGGCTGCCGCCGCCGTGATCGTCGCCTCGCTCCTCAAGGGCATCCGGGCTGCCTCCGAACGCATGCAGACCTCCGTCGGCGCGATCGCCGCCGACCTCGAACGCGCCCTCGGCGCCCTGCCGATGGTCCGGGTTCACCGAGCCGAGGACCGTGAAGCGGCCCGCATCGGAGAACGCGTCGAGGCGGCCTACAGCGCCGGCGTACGGACCGCGAAACTCGCCTCCGTGATGAGCCCCGCGGTCGAACTCGCGGTCCAGGGCTCCTTCCTGATCGTTTTGGTCATCGGAGGCCTGCGGGTCAACGGCCACGCCAACTCCCTCGGCGACCTGGTCGCCTTTCTGCTGTACGCCTCCTACCTGGTCCTTCCGCTGTCCTCGGTCTTCCGGGCGGTCGGCCTGATCCAGCGTGGTATGGGGGCCTATCAGCGCATCGAGCAGGCGCTGTCCCTGCCGGCGGAGCCCTCCCAGGAGACGCCGGCCGCCCGGGCATGCACGCGCGAGGCGGCCCGGCTGACCGTCTCGTACCAGGAGCCCGCTCTCGCCCTGCGGAATCTCAGCTTCGGCTACGATCCGGACCGGCCGGTGCTGCGCGGCGTCTCGTTCACTGTCCCCTACGGGCAGCAGACGGCCCTGGTCGGCCTGTCGGGTGCTGGAAAGAGCACGATCTTCGCCCTCGTGGCCAGATTCTACGAACCGGACTCCGGGACCCTGCTGTTCGATGGTCTGCCCGCCACCACACTGAGCCGCACCGCATGCCGCGGGCGCATCGCCGTCGTCGACCAGAACGCCCACGTCGTCCACGGCACCCTGTGGGACAACATCACCTACGCCGCGCCCGACGCCACCGAGGCTGAGGTACGACGCGTCGTCGAGTTCGCCCAGCTAGAAGGGGTCGTGCGGCGGCTGCCGGGTGGCTTGTCGGGAATGCTCGGCGAGCGCGGCGGCACCCTGTCGGCCGGAGAGCGCCAGCGCGTGGCCCTGGCCCGCGCCCTGCTCGCCCGCCCCTCGATCCTCCTGCTCGACGAGCCCACCTCCCACCTCGACACCATCAATGAGACCGCGCTCACCACAGTGATGAAGGACGTCGCCCGGGAATGCGCCCTGCTGGTCATCGCACACCGGCTCTCCACGGTCCAGCACGCCGACCAGATCGTCGTACTGGACAGCGGCCGCACCGCCGCCCGCGGACGTCACGAGGAACTGCTCACCAGCAGCCCCATCTACCGCGAACTGGCCGCTGGACAGATGCTCCGCCCGGCCAACCCCCGGACCTCCGCCGGCGCGACCGTCCGCCCCCACCCACGCCGCCCGTTGTAACCGGACACAGACACGACGCCGAGAGCGCCTCAGCCAGCCCGGCCAGCCATCTCCCTGCCAGGGCGACGGCGACGACCAGGTCATGCTCGCCGCCGAGAAGGCGTCCGGCACCGACGACGTCATCGCCCAGCTGCCCGCCAGCCTCGACACCGATCCCGCCCCCTCACGTCGCTGCCCTCGGGCCCCGCCAACCTGCCCCATCATCAAGCTGGAGGAGCGACCAGCATCGCCACCGGTGTTGACGCTGCCCAGGCATGGGCGCCCCGCCCGAACGCCATCAGCACCCAGTCGGTCACCAGGGATCCGGAGACCACCGGGCAGGTCCGGTCCTTCAGCACCAGCCCGTGGACGACTGTGGACGGCGATGTGCGCTCGGGCATCCTCGGCGATGTCACGGCGGATGCAGGTCCCTGTCTGACCGACCCGGACACGGACACGGTCCCCTACTTCGGCACCGCGCCGGTCGCCGACACTGATGTCCCACTGTCCAGGAGTCCTCGGACAGGGCACCAGCGACGCCGTCGAACACGATCTCCGGCGGGTTCACCCTCGGCAGCGGGCAGCCGGCGTCAGGGCTGAAGCTCATGGTCACCGCCTCGGACGTCGACACGGCAGTGACACCGCCACAGCGGGGACAGAGCCCCTCCTCGGTACCGCGACTACAGCATCCGACGGCACATTGACGCTGACCGTGCCCCCGACGCTGCCGGCGAATGTGAAGCAAGCCATGGACGACAACGGCGGCGCACTCAACCTGAACGCCACTACCACGGCCACCACCACGGGGGTACAGGTACTCGGCGCGGACACGCTGACCGCCGTACCCGAGCAGTCGAAGACAGCTCTCGCCGCCGGGACAGACGCTTCCGCCCAGGCAGCAGAGGCGCCGAGATCACCATCGTCTGAGCCGACTCCTCCTACGCCGGAAAACTCGTGACCTGGGCCAAGAAGTACCTCAACCTCACCATCAAAACCGTCAGCCGCCCCAAGGACACCACCGGATTCATCGTCCTGCCCCGTAGGTGGGTCGTCGGGCGAACACATGCCTGGATCATGCACGCCCGCCGCCACGCACGCGACTACGAACGCCTCGTCCAGCACTCCGAAACCCTCATCGCCTGGGCCGCCATCACCCTCATGACCCGCCGAATCACCCGAACCCGGGCCCGCGCCAAGCCCGCCCGCGTCACGCTGGTGCCCACCGTCCAGGGCGAACCACGCGCCGCGTGAGGACATCGGGTGCCAGAAACCCGCCACCCCGGGTCCGTGTCCCCGCTGCCGGCGGCGGCAGGGCAGCCGCCTCGCGACGGCCCTGCCAGAACCCCATCCCGGCGGCCGCGGAGCCCGGACCAGTAGGGCGCGAGCGATTGCCGATGCAGTCCTACCCGGCTCCGAGGTTCGAAAAGAGGCATTCAGAGCGGGCAGTACATGACGTGCAGCCCGACATAGCCGGCTGTCGGATGCCGGAAGCCCTCCGGCAATGTGCCCAGTACCTCGAAACCGAGCGACCGGTAGAGCTTCACCGCATGGACGTTCGTCTCCACAACCGCGTTGAACTGCATCGCGCGGTAGCCCGCCGCACGCGCCCAGTCCACTGTGTACTCGCACAGCGCGCGCCCCACGCCTTGCCCAGCGTGCGCCGGGTCCACCATGTAACTGGCGCTCGCGACATGCGACCCGTTGCCCATGTGGTTGCGATTCATCTTTGCGGTCCCCAGGACCACCCCTGAGTCGTCCACTGCGACGACCGTACGGTTCGGAGTCGACAGCAACCACCAGTCGCAGCCTTGGTCTTCGTCAAGATCCGTCGGATAGGTGAAGGTCTCGCCTGCAGCGACGATCGTATGAAAGAAGGGCCAGATGGCGGGCCAATCCTCCGTACTGGCTTCCCTGATCAACATGCGGACAGGATGCCGTACGGGTGCGATACCTCCAACGGCTTTTCCATCCGAAGCACGCCCGAGGTGCCGAGGCTGCCTGCAGAGGCTCAGAAACAGGTTCTCGACTTGAGTTTTAACCTCGAGCCTCGGGCTCGTGGTGCCGTTGCGCAGGCTCATCGTTGTCCCACCAGGCGTGACGAGTTGCGTAGCGGCGCTTGGGAACTGCGGTCCGAAGGCCCGGCGTCCGGCCGGTGTTCCGTAACGGTCACCGCTCGTCGCGGAAGCTCCTGTACTCGCCGTTCATCAGGTCCCAGAAGGACCGATAGCGGACCGCGCCGGGCAGCCAATGAGCGAGGTACCAGGCTTCCCACTCACCGTCAGGGGTGACCACACAGGGATTGAGGAGGTAGACGTCGGTGGCCTCCGGCGTGTGACTGATCTTCAGGGTGTGCGGCAGGTACTCGGGTCGGATCGAGACTGGGTCCTGGGCCTCGCCGTAGACGAAGTACTCGTCGTCACTGGTCCGATAGCCGGCATCGCCGTATCCGTCAGTCCAGCCGGTGACGAGCTCGGGATCCAAGTCCCGCGCCCACCCCACCTCGTGGACCTGCAGGATCCGGTCGATGTCATGGGTTGTGTTGAGCCAGCCGTTGCTCGTCAGCAGGAACTGCCGGTAGCTCGTCGGTAGCGTGGCGCCCAGGCGGTCCTCGAGCACGTCGACCTCCTCGCCGGTGGCCCCGCCGGAACCCAGCCAGCGGGCCCTGCGAACTTCAGGGGGGAACGGCTCGGCTCGCTCCTGCTCATGCAGCACGGGGTCGAGCCACTCGTCACTCCAGCGTTGCAACAGATCTCGCCACGCAGAGGAGGGCCCGTCATCGTGGCCTCGTATATCGCCCACGGCGGAAGACTAACGGCAGGCACTGACACGCCACGGCCTGACTTCGCGCACTCGACGGATCCGCAGCAACCGAGTTTAAAACTCAAGCTCAATGCCGGACCGCGACACGAGGGCCGCGAACCGTGCGGCTGCGGCAAGGAGCCCAAGATACGCCCCCGCACCCGAGGCCATGCGCCCTGTTCTGGTGGCGGCGCGCCGCCCAACGACCGTAACCTGCGCGCCTCAGCTACCTACGTTCTGGCTTGGGACCGACGAGGTTCCAGAGTCTCCGCCATCGAGCCAGCCAAGAGCACCCATGACCATGAGGCTCAAGGTCATCCAGGCAACGAGCGCTCCACCGCCGTACAGCACGGCACCCGGCACAAGGGCGCCGTTCGCGTAGGAGAGCACGCCCGCCACAACACCGGCGAGCACTGATGAGACGAACGCCAGAACCACTAGCAGCGCCCGCGTAGCTGAGGGAGTGAAACGCACTGGTCGAACCCTTCAGTGAGGGTGGTCGACCATCGGCGGGGCAGGCAGCCTCAGCTCGACCACCTTGCGATGGCCTGCTGAGACCTAGCGTCAGGACTCATCTCCGCCGAGGCGCCCTTCCCCCAAGGGACGCTCGAAAACCGCGCCTTCGGCCCCCGAGGCAACTCCCCGGGCAGTCAGCTGGGCTGGCAGGTTCCTCAACGACCCCCGTTGCCGTCGCCTCACCATCCCGGGGCTAAGGTAGCGCCCCATTTCCCTTGATCGCCATATCAGTTGAGGAAGCGGCCGCCGCTGTGTCCCGCCTGACGTCCCTTGCTGTCCAGGCCCCCGAGCGCACTGCCTGTGCAGCTTAGAGACGCACGCAGTAGAGGGCACCGCGGCAACTTGCTCCCGTACGCCGCATCGCCATCTGCGCGCCGCGACTGCCCGATGCGAGGCCGCGCAGCCCGCTCGCCTTCGGGCGGCGGTCGGCGGGCGGCGGGCGGCGGGCGGCGAGCGGCGAGCGGCGAGCGGCGAGCGGCGAGCCAGCGTCCGACCGCCCGGTCCAGCGCGTCGCCGTCAATGCGGGCCAGCAGCCGCCGGACCGTCGTTTCCGCAGGCAGGAACCGCTTCGGGAACAGTGGGTCGAGGCGTACGCCGAGGCGTTCCAGGATGTACGGCGGGGCGTCGTTGATCCACTCTCTGACTGCCAGCACTGAGGTCGCCCCCGCCAGAACCGCGCACGCGGTCAGCGCGAGCACGGCAACCAGAGCGTGCCGTATGCCGCGTGGGTTTCGCGGGTCGGGCACCTCGGCCAGCCGCTCCAACAGGCATGGGGCCTCGTCGCATACGGCCTCGGGATGCTCGCGGAGCCGGTCAAGGGCAGGCGGGATCAGCGATGATGCGTCGACAGGCCCGGTCTTCCACTCGGATCACGGGGCGTAGAGAACTCCATGATCTTGGAAGCCTGTGCCTGCCAGGTTCCGGGGCGCCACCGAGCTGACAGGCGGCCATGAACCGGGGCCTACACGAGAACACCGAAGCCCTGAGTAGTACCGCTGTTCCTACCCTCGCGACTGGCGGCTGGCGTATCGCCCAGAGGATGATCGAACAAGCGAACTACGGCCCGGGCCTGCAGCGGCGCAGGCGCGGCGCAGTCCGAACCGGAGACAGGCATGACTGACAAACCGGACTTGAACGCACGCATCATCGACGAGTTCCGTGCCAACAAGGGAGAGGTCGGTGGTGGTTTCAGCGGGGCGCCCCTACTCCTGCTGCACACCGTCGGCGCGCGCTCGGGCAGGTCCCGCGTCAATCCGATGATGTACCTGGCCGACAGGGGCGGCTTTCTCGTCTTCGCCTCCAAGGCCGGCTCCGACCGCAATCCGGACTGGTACCACAACCTGCTCGCGCATCCGGAGGTACGCGTCGAGGTGGGCGACGCGATCCTCGCCGTACGCGCCGTCGAACTGCGGGGCACGGAGCGCGACACGGCGTTCGCCGAGCAGGCTCGCCGCTATCCCGGCTTCGCCGGCTATCAGAGCAAGACCGAGCGGGTCATCCCCGTGATGGCGCTCATTCCCCTCGGCGAAGGCGCCGAGTCCGCCGATCGCGCAGAACGGACATCGTCATGACCATGGCCTACCTCGCCCAGCCCGAGCAGCAGCAGAGGCTCGAATGGCTCGACGGCGGCGAGTTCGCCGTACTCCTGGACAGCGCGGCCACCGCCGGACAGTTGACCGTCGGACGGTTCTCCGTCAGCAAGGGCGAGGCGCCGCCCTACCACACGCACACCCGTGAGGACGAGGTCTTCATGCTGATCAAGGGCAGTGCGCTGTTGTGGTGCGACGACCAGGAGATGGAGCTGTCGGAGGGCGGCATCGTCTACCTCCCCCGGAACGTGCCCCACGGCTACCGGATCACTTCCGACACCGCCGACCTGCTGATGATCTGCACTCCCGGCGGCATCGAAGGCATGTTCCGCCACGCCGGACGTGACCTGGCCGCCCCGCGCCCCGAAGGCTTCGAGGTCTCACGGGACCGCATGGCCGAAGCCGCCGACATGTACGGCCAGATCATCGTCGGGCCGCCGCGCTGACCGTCGGCAGCTCCGCAGCGATCACCGCTCCGCCGTACGGCACTCACCGGAACCACGAAAGGCACTGCCATGTCCCGGCAACAGCGCCAGACCCTCGACGAGCTGCTGCGGCACGGCCCGCTCGACCTCGGAGGCGATGTCGCCGAACAGCGCGCCGTCTTCCACGACATGATGACGTCCATACCGTTGCCGTCCGATGTCTCGACCACGGCAGGCGAGTGGGGCGGTGTACCCGTCGTCACCGTGGAGACGCCGGCGAACGACCCGGCGACCGTGCTGCTGTACCTGCACGGCGGCGCCTATGCCATCGGCTCGGCGGCCGACGCCGCGGGCCTGGCCGGGGACGTCGCCCGGCGCACCGGTGCACGCGCCGTGTGCGTGGACTATCGGCTGGCCCCCGAGGACCCGTTCCCCGCGGCCGTCGACGACGCGCTGGCCGTCTACCGCGCTCTGCTCGACGACGGTATTCCCAGCTCCGCCATCGCCCTCGTCGGCGAGTCGGCGGGCGGTGGTCTCGCCGTCGCGACGCTGGTCGCCGCCAAGGACGCGGGCCTGCCCCAGCCCTCGTCGGCCGCGGTCTTCTCCCCGTGGGCCGATCTGAGCGTGTCCGGCGACAGCGTGGCCGGCAAAGCCGCCGTCGATCCCGCGCTGACCCCCGAGGGTCTGCGCACGCGCGCCCGCGACTATCTGGGCGACACGGATCCCGCCACGCCGCATGCCAGCCCCGTCTTCGCCGATCTGACCGGCCTGGCGCCCCTGCTCATCCAGGTCGGCTCTCACGAGATCCTGCTGGACGACGCCGTACGGCTGGCAGCCCGCGCCGCCGAACACGACGTCCACGTCGAACTGCAGGTCTGGCCCCAAGTACCGCACGTCTTCCAGGCGTTCGCCGCGATGCTCGACGAGGCCGACGACGCGCTGCGGGCCGCCGCCGCCTTCACCCGCGCGCACTGGGCCGCCACCGACGACGCGTCCGGCGAGGCGCGGCCGTCGAGTAAAGAGTCCGTTGTGCGGCAGTAGAAGCACCATGCGGTCCACGGCATCTGGACGACGATGACCTGCATGGCAACGACGAACCACTTCGGCATCGCTGTGCGGGGCTGGCGCGAGCGCGTGTCACCTCAGGACAGCGGGCTGGAGGCGGGCCAAGACCGGCGCATCCCCGGACTGCGCCGAGAGGAACTGGCCCGACTGGCCGGGCTGTCGGTCGACTACGTGGTCCGGCTGGAACAAGGCCGCGCTCGCCACCCTTCGGCCCAGGTGGTCGCCGCCCTGGCCAGAGCGCTGCGCCTCGACCCGTCCGAGCGCGACCACCTGTTTCGCTGCGCCCGTCTCGCACCGCCCTCCACCGGGAACGTGTCCCGGCAGGTGCCCGCGAGGGTGCACCGACTGGTAAGCCAGTTGGGAGACAATCCCACCGCGGTCTACGCCGCCGACTGGACCATCATCGGCTGGAACGCGATGTGGTCCGCCGCGGTCGGCGATCCCCGTACGTACGGCTGGGACGAGCGCAATCTCGTCGCCGGGATGTTCCGGTCGAGCGGCGGACGTGTGCGGGAACCAATCGCGGCATGGCCCGTTCGGTCCTGGGCGGGCGACGAAGTGGAGGAGGAGGACCTCGTCGCGGACCTGCGTGTGACAGCGGCCGCCCATCCCCACGACGGACGACTCGCCTCATTCGTCGATCACATGCGGCGAAACAACCCTCGCTTCGCCCGCCTGTGGTCCAACGGCACCGCCCGCACGCATGCCGGTGACCGCAAGACCATCGAACATCCGCTGGTGGGCGACATCGCTCTCGACCTCGACGTCCTGATGGCCGCCGGCACCGACCTCAGGATCGTCACGTACACCGCCGAGGCCGAGACTACCGACGCGGAGAAGATGAACGCTCTGCGTGCCGCCTGCCGTCCGCCGGTCAAGAGCCCGTCCCGCCCCACGACAGAGATCTCCAGTTCCGGCTGATGACACCGATCCCAGGCTCAGGACGATGCGCCGGAACCTCGGCCAACCGGGCCAACAATCCGAGCAGTTCATCCTCGGCGACGCCAGGCTGATCACGGAGTTGGTCAAGGACGGCCGGGTCGGAGAAGATACGACGGCGGGCACGGCCTTCCGTAGGGTTCACTGGACTCGACACCTACATGATCTTGGAAGCTCGTGCCTGTCCTACGTTCGGAGCCCATATCGGGAGAACCCGGCTCAACCCGCGACTGCGCCGGGGCCTGGGCCCGCACCGATGCCGGGGCCTGGGCCCGCACCGATCACTAGGTCACACCCAGACCACACACCCGATCTCATCAAAGCCCGGCACCTGAGAACGCTCGAGCCCTGTTTGATCGGCAGAGCACACTACGACAGCAGCAAACGGTTACGGTTATTTCATCGGATTCGTCGGAGCTTCTCGAAGTAGGAGCTGCCTCATTAACAGGAGGCTGGAAGATGGCCGACAAGACGACGCCGACGTATCTGGGTGCTCGATGCCGGGTCGCACGTGGTCGTTCTCGTCAGGGCCAGGGCGAAGGGGAAGACCGGCCGCACCATGGAGAACGAACACTGTCTGCTGTTCACCGTGAACGGCGGCTGATCAGCGAGGCCCGGCTGTACGCGGGCACCGCCAAGGGGCGTAACTCAATCGACGGCCTCCCGGTGTACCCCTCGGCAGGCTCCTGAGCCCCGAACCGGCGCAGCGGGCATTCGCGCCACGCTGCATCGTCCGTCACCGGGAATCTTTCCGGGTCCGGGCGTAGCGATCCCGAAATGCTAAATTCATAATCTGAACTCACATCAGTGCACGGCGGCGAGCGGTCCTGACCACGGGCCTGAGTAAGCCGCACGAACCCAGCGCGCTCAAATGATCATGCTGAGCGAGGCGGTAAGGGCCTAGAGGGACCCGACGCCGATGACAATTTGCGCACGGGCCTGGCCTGCTCCATCGAGAAAGAAAAGTCTGGAGCCTGGTCGCCGACGAGGATGCCGGACCCAGCATTCTTCCTGTTCAGAACGCCCGCCGAGTTCGTCGGGCGCTGAGAGAGGAAAGGTCACTCATGCCACAATCCATGCGCGCGCTCGTAGCCGGAAAGGTTGGCGAGCCGACCGATGTCCTGCGGCTGGAATCCCGGCCAGTTCCCACGCCAGAAGCCGGTCAGGCGTTGATCCGTGTGAAGGCGACTCCGATTCACGCCAGCGATCTGCACGCGCTGCGTGGCCGCTACGGGTTCTCCCCCGAGTTCCCCGCGGTTGGGGGTCACATGGAATGCGTGGGCCGTATCGAGGCCCTGGGCCCGGATACCGAGGGACTAAAGATCGGCGAGCGCGTGGTGACCGTTGCAGTCCCGGCGGTACCCGGGCCCCATGTGGCCGGCACTTGGCAGGAATACCTAGTTGCCGATACACGAAGGCTCCTGCCGGTCCCCGATCATCTGAGCGACTCCAGCGCCTGTCAACTCGCCGTCAACCCGTTGACCGCGCTACTCCTGGTGACACGCGAACTCGACGTGCAGCCGGGCGAATGGCTGTTGCAGACGGCCGCGGGCTCCACCGTCGGCCGGCTCGTCATTCAGCTGGCCAGGCATCTGGGTATTCGCACGATCAATGTCGTGCGGCGGCGCGATGCCGTTG